>JAKMFM010000047.1 GCA_022425445.1 Planktomarina sp. | reverse complement strand
GCTATATTGTTGCCAGCAACAGTCTTCTTGGATGATTTGGTGAGTCTTGTGCTGCTTCTGGGGATATATGGCTCGTCCATGTATGGCGGTGCGATACCTGCGATTTTGATCAATACGCCCGGCACGCCCGTGAATGCCCTCACGACCTATGACGGCTATGCGATGACGCGGCGCGGGGCGCCATCGCGTGCGCTGTCATTGGCCTATTCAGCATCGTTTTTTGGTGGCTGTTTCTCTATTGCAGCGGCTTTGATCGCCTTGTTTGCCTTTGGGCCCTATTTGCGTGCTTTAGGAGCTTTGTTTGGCCAACGCGATATTCTGATGGCCGCGATACTGGGGGCGGTCTTATTGATTGCTGCACATCGAAAAACGATGGTGATCGCTGCAATGCTGTTCGGTTTTGGGTTTTTGATTGCAATGGTCGGTCGCCAGACCACACGGAAGATCGATCGATTTACCTTTGACATAGAGTATCTTTATTCCGGGTTTAATCTCATTGTTGTGATCGTCGGCATTTTTGCTCTGAGCCAAGCTCTGAATTTGATGGTCGGCAAAGATGACGATCCGCCAGAGGCTCGAATATATGGAGGGTTATTCACGGGCTTCCAGGATCTAATCTCCAATAAGCTCATTGCGGTCATATCGGCCTGCTACGGAACGGTTATGGGAATTATCCCAGGCGTTGGTGAATTTGTTGCGCAGTTTTTCAGCTACTCCACGGCGCGGGCTATTTCAAAAGACCCAGCAAGATTTGGGCATGGATCTCCGGAGGGATTATTGGCCTCAGAGACATCAAACAATGCCGTACCGGCGGCAGCTATGATACCGCTATTGGCACTGGGCGTGCCGGGCGAAGCGCTTACGGCAATGATGATGGTTGTGTTTTTTGACGCTGGGATTAAGCCCGGACCAGATATTTTTGACACCAACCCAGATTTTTTATTCAGCCTGTTTTCGGCTTTGTTTTTGGTCAACGTCTTTGTCCTCATAACTTTGCTTTTTTCGACCAAATTCATCGCGAAAATGATTTATATTCCCAATCGCTTTTTGGGGGCGATGATCATGATCTTGTCGTTTGTCGGTGTCTACTCAATCCGCAATAGTTTCGTAGATTGTATTTTTGCGGTCATTTTTGGGTATATTGGGTTTATCTTGAGGCGCTTGAACTGGCCGCTTGTGCCTATTGTCTTGGGATTGGTCTTAGGCTCTATTATACTGGAGCGCCTCACTGCAGGAGCTGGGCAAATAAAAACGGCGTTAGACTTAATTAATCGTCCAGTCTCCGGAACGTTATTCGTGGTGATCCTAATGGTCATGGGGTTCATCATTTGGACGTCGATTAGGAACCGGCGAAAACACTTTCAATAATGGCCAATAAAATAGGGAGTTTGGAAATGAAAAAATTAGCAGCAATTGCGGCCTTATCCGCATCGACTGTTTTGTCTGGGGCACTGCCTGCCCAGGCCGAATACCCAACGACACCGGTACAATTTGTGGTGCCATGGCCGCCGGGTGATTTTGAGGATATTCTCACACGGATGATTGCCGCCAAAATGGAAGAAATGACGGGCGTCTCAGCTTCGGTTGTGAACAAACCTGGCGGCGGCGATGGACCATTTCCGGGAGCTTTGGAGGTCCTCAATGGTCCTGCAGATGGCTCCATGGTTGGGTCTTTTGTGATTGGTGTTCCAATCGTTGGGCCCATGATAGATATTGGAATTGAGGAAGATAGTTTCACACCCGTTGGGATTTTTCTCACATACCCATTTGTTTTAGCGGCCTCCGGAGATGCCCCTTATGGCAATATGGCTGAACTGGCTGCCCATGCCCAAAACAATGATGTGGTTCTTGGACATTTTGGAGCGGGTCTGACCCCAACCAAAGCCTCTTTCGCCGCTGCGAAGAAGATGGGATTTGAATTTGCAGACGACAGCGCCTTTGACATGTTGGATTGTAACACTTTGTCGTCGGGCGATGCGGATGTTGTGAATACGACCCTAGCGTTGATTGAACCCTGTTTGGATGAGATCAATATTTTGGCAAATATTGGATCAGAACCGATCGCTAAATTGTCAGGCGTCAAAACCCTAGCGGCCCAGTCTGGGATCAATGATCTGGAGCTTTGGAACGGCCTATTTGTGAAGAAAGGCACGCCACAAGAGGTTATTGATAAGCTTGATGAAGTGGCAGCTGCGACCATGGAAAGTGCCGAGGCACAGGCTTTGATGGCCGAAACCGGTGCAAGGGTCTATTGGCAAGATATGGCAGCTTCGCAAGAACGTATCGAAGCGGATCGCGTAAAGAACGCTGAATTGGGCGCAATTCTCAACGATTAATAAATTATAGATGGGCGTCCAGGCGCCCATCTAA
Organism: Planktomarina sp.; assembly: GCA_022425445.1. Taxonomy (GTDB): domain Bacteria; phylum Pseudomonadota; class Alphaproteobacteria; order Rhodobacterales; family Rhodobacteraceae; genus Planktomarina. Next base: position 3 of record JAKMFM010000047.1, on the reverse strand, counting down.
CCG
>JAKMFM010000046.1 GCA_022425445.1 Planktomarina sp. | reverse complement strand
TCACAAGGGCCGGGGGACAAGAGTATCGCCGTGGCCCCCAGCGACATCGCTTCTTGTACATCCAGCGCATCATTGCGCTTGACCACAACTTCCGCGCCCAACTCCCCAAGATAATGCACTAAATTGTACGTGAAGCTGTCATAGTTATCGATCAGCAGTAACATGGGTCGTCCTTTATGTTTTTTACCCAACCGGCGCTCTTTCGGAACAATTGGTCTCGCAATTGACGGATTTGTCGCGGTATAGATGCTCAGGGAACGACGCCATCGTCAAGGGTGACGGGGTGTTTTTGGTGATTGAAAGGGAACAGATGCAACGACCGTTCTTCAGTGGTCTTATCTGGGGCACGCTCATAGGCGGAGCGGGGCTGGTGATCCTTTCGCTGTCGCATGATGTTTTGAACCTCCAAGGTCTGAACCCAGAGGCGAGTGTGGTGCCAATCGCGCAAAGCCCGGATATGGCCTTGAGCTCACAGATACAGCCGCGTGATCTCGCCCCCCCATCGAAATTGGTCGTGTCGCCATCCGTTTTGTCACAAGCCCCAACTGCAGAAAGCCTTGGCCGCAGCTTGACCCTTCCGGCGCAAAAACCTGTATTGACCGGTGAGTCTGAGACATTGGCCACATTGCCGATGATGCAAAAACTGCGCCCCTCAGCGAATATGCCACAGATATATCCCGGAGATTCGTCTTTGCTGTCACCGCATGCGCCCACGCGCTTGGCTGGGATGCGGCGCCCGAATGTTACGGTTGTGGATGACAATAGTGCGATGCAGGTCAGCGCGCCGCGCTTGTTGCAAACCGACCCTCCGCCGAAGGTGACCGATCTGCGCTACGCTTTGGAGTTTGAGCCACCGGCGGGCAAGGGGCTGATCAGTATTGTTTTGTTGGATAGGCCGTTGATGGACCCTCCAGATGGGCTGGTGGAGCTTGGGGTTCCGTTCACCGTGGCAATCGACGGGCAAGAGGTGGATGCGCGCACCAAAATGCTGGTTTACCGTGCCGCAGGTCTTGAAATTTTCACCCGTGTGCATTTGCCGGAGACCCTGACCGCGGTGAATGTAGCGATGATTACGGATGCTGCAGTGCAAGCCGTGCCCATGGCAACCGGATTTTGGCCCTCGGATCATGATAGCTCCGCAAGATCTTCGGCTCAGTTGCGTCTGCTGCAAGACCATTTGGCCAAAGAAAACCTCGGGTTTTTGCCAAGTTTTGACGTTTTGATTTCTGATGAGATACGCCGTGCCTCGGATGTGTTAGACGGGCTGGACTTTGCAGCAGAACGCTCAGCCCAGACCGGGCAGGCGGTTGTGGCGCTTTATCCGACCGCGGAAATTTGGGATGTTCTGCGGTTTTGGCTACAGCATTCCAACCATCGCGGTAGCGTCATGGCCCCGCTTTCGGCAGTGCTTACGCGTTAGAAAATTTGCACTTAAATGTAACGCTATAGACGCTTCATATGATGCTGAAGTGCAAATTTCATCTGAGTGGCGACCGTCTATTCGGTTGAACTGCTCCGAGGCGTGCCTGTCACTGCCTGCGCCAACCAGCCTCTGATATCGCGATAGAGCGCTTCAAGCTGGGGCAGGTCATTGATGCAGAGCATTTTGATGCCTGGCGTTTCATCGATGTTTTGCAAAAGCGCGGCAATGGTCCCATCCACCGCGCCAACCCCCTGTCCGCTATAGATATGACAGTGATCCTTGACCGAATTCACCGTCGCGGTCTTGTTCAAAATACAGGCGTGATTGTGCAGGCTTTGTGGTGAAAACTGATGGATATCGCGCATTCTATATCCTGCGTTGTTGCGAAACGCGTTGGCAAAACGGCTGTGAAGTTGGGCCATGGTGGGGCGCACACACGGGTGCGCCACATGTGCGGTGCGAAAAAGACGCTTGGACGGCACACCGCATAGGGCGGCTGCGTTGATTTGCATGTAATGGTTGAACTTAACCGGATCAGCCATGTGCACAGGATCATCTTCTAAAGCGCTGAAATCAGCCCAAGTGCCCCGCAATATTGGGCCGTTCCTAGTGAAAAAATCGGACGGCTGACAGGCGGATGTCAAAAAAACATCGTCATTGAAATAAATAAACTGGTCTGACAGCCCCGGGATGTTCCACAGAAAAGTTTCTATGGCTAAGGAGTTGAAAGTCGGCAAAATAGCGCCTTGGTTGGTGAAAATTTCTGTGTGATCCACCAATTGAATTTTGGCGCGCAGTGCGGCGCTCAGGCCCGACAGATCCGGTGATTGTGCGTCGACAACGATCCATATTTTGCGCAGCCATGGGGCGTTATGCTCAAGGGATGCCAGGCAGAAATAAAGTTCACCATTACAGGCCCAGCGATGGGGGTTTATGGCATTTTCATGAAACAGATTTGGCGCTGAACCCATCACACTCTTGCGCTTTTTTAGATGCGCTGGATCTAATCCATCAACCCATGTGATGACCGCATCAATCGGGTGGTGCTGGGCTTCTTGAACCATGAACGCAGACTCCTGTTTACCGGGTCAAGATTATCCTGCGCGCTGGCCAATTGCGAGAGCGGCGTGGTGGTTTCGTGGCTTACATTGCAAAATGGTGGTCCCGACAGGATTTGAACCTGTGACCCCTCGCTTCGGAGGCGAGTACTCTATCCAGCTGAGCTACGGGACCATTTGCCTTTTCGGAGCGTTCACAGCGGCGCTGCTATCCCCTTTACATGCCGTTTTGGGCGTGATGAGGCACTCTTACATCAAGCCGCTTGCGCCTTACAACCCATTTTCCCAGGAATTTCTATATTGCTCTGGGAGCTGCTCCAAAACTGCGCCTTTGCGACAATCTGTTTTGTGAGGGGCGGTTGCAGCAGTGTTGCGGCAGCGGCGTACAGACGCTGAGGTTGATTTTGGAAGGTGGCTGGGGTGGCGGCGCTAGATCAACGGCCCCAGAGGCGTTTTTCACCGCAATCGATATGTACAAAGTTTGAGCGCGAGTAGCGCCCGACCCCACCGGCTGCGCAGGATGCGGCGGCTCTGGCCACTTGACGGACCGACTTGCCCTGCATGCGCAGATCTGCTGCTTGCCCTTTAATATGAAGGGATTTTTTTGCGACGCTCCGTGAGCGTTTGCGCAACAGCGCATTTGTTTCCGCTGTGCGATAACCGGATAGCATGAGAAATGGGGTGGAGGTGTCGAGCAGCTGTTGCGTGGCTGCGATGATGTCAACTGTGCGGGTGTCGATGGCGCGGGACTGATCTCTGCGCCAGTCTCGCATAAACCAATTCACCTCGGTCAAGGCATCTTTAATATAGTCACCGTCGATCCAATAAATCACGTCTAAAGACTCACCAGTTCGCCGCGAGTACATCTTCAACCGACGAATATCACCCGCGCCACGTAAAAAACCAGCTGCGTTGGCATAGGTTGGCGCGGCGACCAAAGCTGTGGCCGCAAAAGCACCAAGCAATCCACGTCGTGTAATTACGGTCGGTTTATCTGTCATTCTTTGTCCCACTTGCACACTGCAATCCGTGTCGAACACGGCCGCTTACCCCAGGTGCAGGTGCGAGATAGCATATTTTCTAAATTTTTGCAAAGCCGAATATAGTTTCAATTCGAAGTAAATTAATTCCGGCGGATTATTGCAGAGTTGGCTTTGGCAGCTGCCACGCAGGCCGCTCGCGCAGTGCGATTCGGTTCCTGACGGCTCTTTGTGCTTTCAGTGTCACAATCTGCAAAATCTCATGTCGCGTTTGGCAAAAGGCATTAGACTCTTTGTGCTAAGATTCACAATTATCCGACTAGTCATTTAACTAGAGCGTGCCAGGACATGAAAGGGCGAATTGATTTGAGTTTGGTCAAAGTCATGGTTACTGCTTTGGCCCTTGTGTTCAGCACGGATCTTGCCGCGCAGTCGATTGGTTTCAAACAATCCTTGGCTCAATATGTCGTCTCGGATCGCGATATTTCACGATTTTACCGCGCTCGGGACTACCGCTCGTTTTGGACCGGACCCACAACGCAAGACCGCGCGCGATTGGAAGCGTTGATCACGGCCTTTGCCGATGCGGAGACTCATGGCCTGCCAAAAGCGCGGTTTAATGCTGAGAGTGTGCTATCCAAACTGCAGGCCGCCAATAGTCAAAGTGCCTTGGGGCAGTTGGAGGCGGAGCTCACGTCAGCGTTTTTGGATTATGCTCGCGCCGTCCGGTCGGGGCTATTGATCCCATCCGAGGTTGATGAGGAAATTGTTCGCAAAGTGCGTTACAGTAAATCGCTTGAACTCTTAGAGGGTTTGGAGGCCGGTGATGCGCAGGCCTTTTTCAAATCTCTGCCGCCGCAAAGCCGTCAATACAGGGGGCTTGTAAAAGAAAAATTGCGTCTGGAACGGCAGGTTGCGGCGGGAGGCTGGGGCCTGCCTGTGACCGAAGAACAATTGGAACCAGAGGCGCGGGGGGCACAAGTGGTGCGGTTGCGTGATCGAATGGTCGCAATGGGCTATCTCAGCAGAACCTATTCCATCGCATATGACGCGCCGCTCGTGGACGCCGTGGCGCGCTTTCAAGCCGATCATGGGCTTGCTGTGACCGGCACGGCGAACCGGCTGACACTCGAGCAGGTCAATATTGCCGCCTCAGAGCGTATAGCATCAGTTTTGGTGGCACTGGAACGGGAGCGTTGGTTTAACCAACCCTTGGGCGCGCGGCACATCTCTGTGAATTTGACAGATTTCAAGGCTAAGATTGTCGATTTCGGCAAGGTGACCTTTGAAACCAATTCTGTAGTAGGTGCTGTGGATGATGATCGCCGCAGTCCCGAATTTTCCGACACGATGGAATATATGGTCATCAACCCGAGTTGGTATGTACCGCGGTCGATCGTGGTCGGTGAATATTTGCCAATGCTGCAAGAGGATGCGGCGTCGGTTGAGTATCTTGAGCTGCGTGATGATCTTGGCAATGTTGTGTCGCGTGAGGGGCTTGATTTCAAAAGTTTTGACGAGGAAACTTTCCCCTTTGGCATGCGCCAGCCGCCCAGTCCTGGAAATGCTTTGGGGCTGGTGAAATTCATGTTCCCCAACCGTCATAACATTTATCTTCACGACACACCCGCCAAGAACCTGTTTGGTCGCGAAGTGCGCGCCTTCAGCCATGGCTGTATTCGTTTGGCAGATCCGTTTGACTTTGCCTATGCTTTGCTCGCGGTGCAAAGTGATAGTCCGAAGGCGCTGTTCCAGGAGGCTTTAGACTTGGGCGAAGAGGTACAGATTGATCTGTTGCGGCGCATACCCGTGCACATCATCTATCGCACGGCCTTGGCGCGGCCGGAGGGCGGATTGGAGTTTCGCCCGGATGTCTATGGCCGTGATGCAAAGATTTGGCTGGCTTTGCAGCGCGAAGGGGTGGTTATGGGTGACGTCACAGGATAAACGGGACGTGAAGCAAAAGGCGACCGTTCATGAACGTATATAATTTA
>JAKMFM010000043.1 GCA_022425445.1 Planktomarina sp. | reverse complement strand
CTGGGATGCTTTGTCAGACGGTTCGCGTGATGTGAATTGGTATTCAAAGCGCGCAACCTTAAGTGCTGTCTATGGTGCGACGGTCTTGTTTTGGTTGGGTGATGAGAGCCCAGGTCATGCGGCGACCTGGGAATTTTTGGAGCGGCGCATTGAAAATGTCATGCAAATCGAAATTGCCAAGGCAAAGATTCGCGGCAACAAACCCCTGACGGCCGCTTTGGCGGGGCCGCTTTGGCTTCTCGGGAAGATCAAAGCTCCCCAAACTCGGGACGATTTACCAGGCCGTGCGCCTAAATTTTAATCTGGATGTTTGCGAAGGAGGGCTGACATGTCCCAAATGACGGCAGTAGAAATAACGGCGCCTGGCGATCCAGATGTGTTGCAAGCGACCACACGCCCTCGCCCGCGCGCCGGACATGGGCAGGTGGTGATCGCCTTGGCCTATGCTGGGGTCAATCGCCCGGATGCGCTACAGCGTGCAGGGCTTTATAATCCACCCGCAGGTGCCAGCGATCTGCCAGGGCTTGAAGGGGCTGGGATCATTGCCGAAGTCGGCGCGGGCGTCACCGAATGGGCCGTCGGTGATGAGGTTTGTGCGCTATTGCCAGGTGGCGGTTACGCGGAATTTGCCGTTACATCTGCCAGCCATTGCCTCCCCGTTCCGCGGGGGTTGAGCTTGAAGCAAGCCGCCTGCCTGCCGGAGACCTATTTCACCGTCTATTCCAATGTCTTTCAGCGCGGCGCATTGCAGGCTGGGGAAAAATTTCTCGTGCATGGGGGATCATCAGGTATCGGAACAACGGCGATTCAATTGGCGCATTTATTCGGGGCAAGGGTTTTTGCGACCGCTGGATCAGAGGCAAAATGCCAAGCGTGCAAGGACCTTGGGGCCGAGCGGGCGATAAATTACCGTCATGAGGTCTTCGAGGATGTGCTTAAGGCATATAAGGGCGTGAACCTTATTCTCGACATGGTCGGGGGGTCCTATATCCAACGCAATCTCAAAGCCTTAGCGGATGATGGGCGTTTGGTGCAAATTGCCTTTTTGCAAGGTCCGAAAATGGAGCTTAATTTGGTGCAAATGATGACGCGTCGATTGACGTTGACCGGCTCGACCCTGCGACCACAAAGCGATTTGGCGAAGGCTAAAATAGCGCAGGAGTTGCATAATGAGGTTTGGCCGCATCTGGCGGTCGGCCGCATTGCGCCTATTTTGGACAGTACATTCCCCTTGGTAGAGGCCCGTCAGGCCCATGCGCACATGGAAGCCAGTCAGCACATAGGTAAGATTGTTCTGGAAATTTGACTCACCTTGAACCTTGGCCTTTGGATCAGAAATAAATGCTGACGGTCGCGCGGGGGCTTTCCCTTTCCTGCGCAAGGGATTATACACCAGCCAAGTTTCCCAAACATGGTAACTCGTCCCGCCAAAACCCGGGACCGCCGCGAGGCGTCAAGAGAGATATGTCTGGAATTAAAAGTTTAGGATGGAGGCCGAGATGGCAAAACCGATTATGGCAAAAGCCACCGCAGTTTGGCTGGTGGACAATACAACTCTCAGCTTTAAACAGATTGCTGACTTTGTTGAAATGCATGAGCTTGAAATTCAAGGCATTGCCGATGGAGATGTGGCGGCTGGCGTAAAGGGCTTCGATCCAATTGCTAACAATCAGTTGACCCAAGAAGAGCTAGACAAAGCGCAGGCCGATCCAAAGCATAAGCTGTCGTTGAAGTTTTATGCCGCTGCCGTGGGTGAAGAAAAACGTCGTGGTCCGCGCTATACGCCGCTGTCCAAGCGTCAAGACCGCCCGGCTTCGATCCTCTGGTTGGTTAAATTTCACCCGGAGCTCTCTGATGGTCAAATATCGAAACTGGTCGGGACCACCAAGCCGACCATTCAAGCCATCCGTGAGCGGACCCACTGGAACATCACAAACATCAACCCGATTGATCCGGTCGCCTTGGGCCTGTGTAAGCAATCAGAGCTGGATGCTTTGGTGCAAAAGGCAAATGCCAAAAAATTGCGCGACGGCGAGGCGATGTCCGACGACGAGCGCCGCCGCCTGGTCAGCACTGTGCAAAGCCTTGGTATGCCCGAAGAGCCGCGCATTCCAGCCGCTATTTCTGGTCTTGAAACCTTCACCCTGGCTGATGCGCCCGAGGAGGAAGAGGACGAGCATCAGCATGGCGATTTGTTGGATGCCGACAGTTTCTTCAATCTGCCAAGTGGCAACGGTGAAGAGCAGCCCGGTTGAGCTGCAAGACATAAATGCAAATTATTAAAGGCGGCTTCGGCCGCCTTTTTTTTGTGCAAACGGAATTTGCGCTTAAAGCGTTTTGCGGGCCCGCAAGGCAGCTGTGATCGTCCCATCATCCAGATAGTCAAGCTCGCCGCCAATCGGCACACCTTGAGCGAGGGTTGAGACGCGCACATCGCCCAGTTGATCGGCGATATAATGCGCGGTGGTTTGTCCATCGATCGTGGCATTAAGTGCTAAAATCACCTCAGAGACATTCTCATCGCGGACGCGTCGCAAGAGCCGGGGAATGCGCAGCTCATCCGGACCAATGGCATCGAGTGCCGAGAGAGTTCCGCCCAGCACATGATAGCGGCCCTTGAACATATGGCTGCGTTCCATGGCCCAGAGGTCTGAGACTTCTTCCACCACACAAATCTCACCATTTTCGCGTTTGGGGTTTTGGCAAATGTCGCATGTATCGGCCGTGCCGATATTGCCGCAATTCAAACATTCGCGAACGGTCACAGCCACTTCAGCCAAGACATCGGCCAAAGGCGTCATCAACAAGGCCCGTTTTTTGATCATATGCAAAACAGCACGACGCGCGGAACGCGGCCCAAGTCCCGGCAGCTTGGCCATCAGTTCGATCAAATGTTCCAGATCTTTGCTGCTATTGCTCATTGATGTGGCCTAAGGGTCAAAAGGGCAGCTTCATATCCGTCGGCAAGCCAAGGCTTTGCTGCAGGGCTTTCATCTCGGACGCGGATCTGTCTGCCGCCTTGGCCTGTGCGTCTTTAATGGCGGCAAGGATGAGATCTTCCACCACTTCTTTTTCGTTTGGATCAAAAATGCTGGCATCAATATTCAATCCGGTTAGAACGCCCTTGGCATTAGCTGTTGCGGTCACCAGCCCGGCGCCGCTTTCACCTGTGACTGATATATTTGCCAGGTCGTCCTGCAATTGGGTCATCTTCCCTTGCATTTCTTGAGCTGTTTTCATCATCTTGGCCATGTCACCAAGGCCGCCGAGACCGTTTAGCATTGTGTCACCTCTTCTTGCGCGTGTTGTAAAAGCAGCCCGTAGCGCACGGCTGGGGCATTGGCAGTGGTTTATTCGTCGTCAAAGGGATCCCATTCATCTTCGACCTCAGGCAGGGCATCAATCTGCGCTTCTGCTGCGATATCTTTGGCGGTGCGAATGTCGCTGATTTGTGCCTTGGGAAAGGCAAGCAGGACCGCTTGCACCAAAGGGTGAGTTTTGGCTTGTTCTTTAAGCTCAAGGGCGGCTGCATCGCGTCGCTCGGCGATGGTGCTGGCGCCATTGGTGCCAATAGAGACTGCCCATCTCTGCGCGGTCCAGGTTTGCAGCCGGGTACCGAGCCTTTGGGCGAGATCGCGCGGAGCTGTTTTTGTGGGCTCAAATTCAATGCGGCCCGGGCTATAGCTCACCAATTTTAAGCTGGTTTCAACATCAACCAAGAGTTTGACGTCGCGGTGGTGGCGAATCAGCTCCAACACAGCCTCAAATCGGGCAAAGCGTGCCAGCGGCTGGGCTGCCGGGGCTTCGGCGCGCGCGGCGGAAGCTGTGGCTCCACTGGTTCCTTGCGCTCTGGGCGCCGTGTCTGTCGCATATGCAGATGGGCTGACGCCCTGTGATGCGGCGCTCGGAGTGCTTTGATGGGCGCGCGTTCCCGTTCCGCCAGGGGTGCCTGCGTTTTGGGGCTCCGGTGCTGGAATGGGTGTGTTTTGAAGCTTTCGGATCAATTCATCTGGCGTCGGCAGATCTGCCACATGGGTGAGGCGGATCAACGCCATTTCTGCGGCCATCATCGCATTGGGCGCTCGGCCGACCTCCTCAAGCGCGGTGAGCAGCATTTGCCACATCCGGCTTAACACGCGCATGGGCAGACGCTCTGCCATGACCAGCCCCCGGTTGCGTTCATCGGGCGAGACAGTGGGATCTTCGGCGGCAACCGGTGTGATCTTAATTACGCTGACCCAATGGCTGACTTCCGCCAGATCGCGCAGTATTGCCATAGGATCGGCGCCGGCGGCGTATTGCGCAGAAAGCTCGCCCAAAGCGCCTTCCGCGTCGCCGCGCAAAATCAGATCGAACAGATCCAACACCCGGCCTCGGTCTGCCAGACCGAGCATGGCGCGGACCTGATCGGCCGTGGTTTGTCCGGCGCCGTGAGAAATGGCTTGATCTAGAAGCGATTGCGCGTCGCGTGCCGAGCCTTCAGCGGCGCGGGTGATGAGCCCCAGAGCCTCTTCGGTGATCTCAGCACCCTCTGCTTGCGCAATATTTTTCAGCATCGCGATCATCACATCCGGCTCAATGCGCCTGAGATCAAATCTTTGGCAGCGCGACAAAACCGTCACAGGGACCTTGCGAATTTCCGTAGTGGCGAAGATAAATTTCACATGCGCGGGCGGCTCTTCCAATGTTTTGAGCAACGCGTTGAACGCGTTGGTCGACAGCATGTGAACCTCATCGATGATGTAAATTTTGTAACGCGCGGAGGCGGCGCGATAGGCGACAGAATCAATAATTTCGCGAATATCGCCGACACCGGTGCGGCTGGCAGCATCCATCTCCATCACATCTACATGGCGCCCTTCCATGATGGCTGTGCAATGTTCACAGCTCCCACAGGGATCTATGGTTGGCCCGCTCGTGCCATCGGCGCCGATGCAATTCATGCCCTTAGCAATGATGCGCGCAGTGGTGGTTTTGCCAGTTCCACGAATACCGGTCATCACGAAGGCTTGGGCGATACGATCGGCCTCAAAGGCATTGCGCAGGGTTTGGACCATCGCGTCCTGCCCAACTAAATCGGCAAATGTTTCTGGGCGGTATTTGCGCGCCAAAACTTGATATGCAGCAGTGTCGGTCATGATATCCCTCGAATCCTTCTCGAATGCTACAGGCAGCGCCGGCGTTGGTCCAGCAACCCCCGAAAGGGATGTTGACAATTTCCGTGGGTGAGCGGGAACGGGTGAGAGGTTGGACATCGACCCAAGTGGGGCTCGTTGTGGCTGCTTCCTTCCGGATCTGACCAGGTTGGCGAGGCACTTGCCCGCGCCAACCTCTCCCGTTCCATATAGGGCTTTGAAATTGACATTGCAATTCATCGCTGAGGCGAATTGAATGCGCCGGAGATAAAAAGTTGGGATTGAGCATATGCGCCACGCGGAAACAGTTACTTTTGGGGGATCTGCGCTCAACCGCGCCGCAGAATTGCGGGGCACCGAGGCGCAAGCGGCCCTTCAGGCGCATCCTTCGGCCAAAACCACCTTGTTTTGGCGTGGAAAGCCTCTGGTGCAAGACCAGGCGGACGAGGCGCTGGGCTTGGCTTGGGTAGATTTTGACCACCTGGCCTTGGGACGCGCCGCCGATTCTCTGGTCTTTTTGGGGCTGAATGAGGAGAAAGAGCCATTGTTCTTGGCGGATATCTCCATTTGGGAGCCAGAGGAGCTGCCAGAAACGTTGAATGCCTTTCTGGATCCGTCGCAGCAGGTGCATCCTGCTTTCACGAATGGCGAATATTTCGCGGAATTGCGGGCGATTATGACGCAATTGTCCGCCCGCGACGCGGAATTGGCCGCCACCGGGCGCGGACTTTTGGAATGGCACCGCACCCATGGTTATTGCGCCACCTGTGGCGCGGCTTCAAATATGGCGATGGCGGGGTGGCAGCGCAATTGTCCAGCCTGCAATCGTTCTCATTTTCCGCGGACTGATCCGGTGGTGATCATGTTGATTACGCATGGAAACAAAGTGTTGATGGGGCGTTCGCATGCCTGGCCGGAAGGCATGTATTCGCTCTTGGCGGGTTTTGTGGAACCGGGTGAGACATTGGAGGCCGCGGTGCGTCGGGAGGTTTTTGAAGAATCGGGTATTCGGGTTGGGCAGGTCCGCTATCTCGCCAGCCAGCCTTGGCCTTTTCCGGCGTCGTTGATGTTCGGGTGTGCTGGTGAGGCACTCAACGAGGATATCGCAATCGATCCCAAGGAGATTGAAGACGCGCTCTGGGTCAGCCGCGAAGAGATGCTGGACGTGTTTGAGGGGGTGCATCCAGAAATTAAACCCGCACGGAAAGGGGCGATTGCGCATTTTCTACTGGAAAATTGGCTGGCAGATCATTTAGAGTGATCTGAAATTTTGAGTGAATCAAATTTATTACACGTGTGAAAATTATAAGCGCCAAGGTAGCAGATAAAGTTTTCAAGCCATGAAGATATAGAAGCACCGGCACAGGTGGTCTTTGACGCCCTGTCCGACCATCAGCAGTTTCAACGCGTGATGCAGCAACGCGGCGTTGCCATGCGGCGCGTGGATGACCGTCCAGAGGGGGGCCGGGCATGGCTTGGGAGATCGACTTTAAATTCCGCGGCCGGGCACGAAAGCTGAGGTGTTTGGTAACCGAGGTGCAAGGACCGGAGCGTTTGTGCCTATCAAACGAATCAGGCGGGCAGACGGGAGATGTGGCGATTTCGGTTTTAACCTTAGCACCACAACGCTCCCGAGTGTTGGGTTCAGTTGAAATGAAGCCAAAAAACCTCTCGGCGCGACTTTTGCTGCAATCCATGCGCTTTGCAAAAGGATCATTAGACCGAAAATTCAAGTCTCGGCTTCACGACTGGGCCATGCAGATGTCTCAAAGCGTGTCGCTCAACAGCCGTTAAGGCCGGTCTGGATCGGCCGGATAAGTGCCCAAAACGCGAATCATATCCGTGAAAAATGCCAGCTCATCGAAGGCGCGTTTGACTTCGGGGTCGTCCGGATGGCCCTCAATATCGGCATAAAATTGCGTTGCGCGAAAGGCGCCACCCAGCATGTAGCTTTCCAATTTAATCATGTTCACGCCATTGGTGGCAAAGCCGCCCATGGCTTTATACAGTGCCGCGGGGATGTTGCGCACTTGGAAGACGAAGCTTGTCAGCATTTTACCCCTGCGCCGCTCAGGTTGGTCTTGCGCGGACATAACCAAAAAGCGGGTTGTGTTATGAGATTGATCTTCAACGTCTTTTTGCAAAACTTCTAAGCCGTAAATGCGGCCGGCCAGTTCAGAGGCCAGCGCTGCGGCGGTGCGTTCATTGCGCGCGGCGATGTCAGCGGCGGCGCCTGCATTATCCGCGGCCGCTTCGCCGCGGATGCCATGGGCCTCGAGAAATTTCCGGCACTGCGGTAAGATGACCAAATGCCCACGCGCCACTTTGATATCGCTCAGAGCGACACCGGGCAGGGCCAAGAGGTTGATCCGCACGCGTACAAAAACTTCGTCATTTATAAATAGACCGCTTTCGGGCAGCAAACGATGCATATCTGCGACGCGTCCGTAGGTGGTGTTTTCTACCGGAAGCATGGCAAATTCCGCCGCTCCGGTTTTCACCGCCGCAATGACATCTTCAAATGTGGCGCAGGGTAGGGGCTCGTGATCGGGTCGGGAGGCGACGCAGGCTTCATGGGAATAGGCGCCAAGTTCTCCTTGGAAGGCGATTTTTTGTGCCATTTGGTGTCTCCTGAGCAAATTCCGTGAAAAAGGTCGTTTCGTCGCGCCATCTACACCTTGCACGATAGGGGGGGAAGGGACTAGAGGGATACAACCCAATTGTAATTATGGATCGCGACATGTTTGACACGATGACTTTGACCAAAATTGCGGCCGCCCTTTGCTCGGCTTTGCTTGTTCTGGTTCTTGGCGGCTGGATTGCTGACAAAATTTATAGCCCTGCGCACCATGGAGAATACCATGGGGTTGCTTGGATCGAAACCGATAGCGGTGATGAGGAAGAGGACGAGGCGGAAGCTGAAGAGGGTCCTATGTTGGACGATCTTCTTGCCTCAGCTGATCTTGAAAAAGGCGCCAAAGTTTTCAAGAAATGCGCGGCTTGCCACAAATTGGAGGCAGGTGCCAATGGCGTTGGTCCGCATCTTTACGCCGTTGTGGATCGGGTCGTAGGTTCGGTTGAAGGCTTTGGATATTCTGGCAGCCTTGTGGCGGTGGCCGAGACTTGGAGCGCTGAAAACCTTGATGGCTTCTTGACCAAGCCCTCCAAATACGCGCCTGGAACAAAGATGAGTTTCAACGGCTTGTCCAAGCCCGAAGATCGCGCAAATTTGATTGCCTATCTTGAGACCATCAGCGATTAATCGCAAAGATTTTAAAGGTGCAGTGTGCTGCACGTGACCGCGACAGGGCTGCCTTTGGGCGGCCCTTCGTGCATTTGGGCGCCATGATGGCTCTGGCTGGCACAGATTTGCTTGAAAATAATGCGCTGCCCCCTTCGCAATTGCGAAAAACCCGCTAAGTTAATTTCTGTTGGTGGGTTTGATAAACAACAGTGAGGTGGTCATATGAATTTGGGGTTTTGTAACGGTCTTGTTTTAAGCGCTGCTTTGGTTGTGACGAGTGCAGGCGGGCTTGCTGCAGGGTCGCATGATCCGGTTACCGTCAGTCACGGCTATTCCTATTTCGGTGATTTGAAATATCCGACGGATTTTGTGCATTTGGACTATGTGAACCCGAACGCACCTAAGGGCGGGGAAATTTCACAATGGTTCTTCGGAACCTTTGACAGTTTTAACCCCTATGCGCGAAAGGGCAATCAGGCCGTCCTATCGTCGATCCCATTTGAAACGGTCCTGACGTCTTTTGCAGATGATGCGACTGCGAGCTACTGTTTCCTCTGTACCACCGTGGAATACCCCAAAAGTCTTGATTGGGCCATTTTTACCCTGCGCGATGATGTGCGGTTTTCTGATGGAT
>JAKMFM010000215.1 GCA_022425445.1 Planktomarina sp. | reverse complement strand
GACGATGACGCGCGGTCTCGCCAAAGAGCTTGGACCAGATATTCGTGTGAACGCGCTGTGCCCTGGCATGATCGACACGGATTTCCACAACATTCACACGCCAGACGCAGGTCGTCGTGGGTTTGAGTCAAATGCGCCGCTGAAACGCCAAGGTCATGTCGATGACGCGGCAAACCTTGTCCTGTTTCTTGCCTGTGACGATAGCGCGTTTATTACGGGTACAAACATGGATCTCAACGGCGGTATGCTGTTCTCATAAAAGCGGAGGCCGTAATGTCGGATTTTCCAATCGTTGCAACAGGCGACAACGTTACGCGGCAGGTCTTATCGGATCATGAACAGCTTATGGTGGTTGCTTTTCGGTTTGGGGCTGAAGGTGCCATTGGTGCGCTTCACAACCACCCGCATGTGCAATCAACTTATGTCGAAAGCGGTCGATTTCGGTTCACTCTGGGTGATGAAACGCGTGAGGTCGGTCCGGGCGACAGCTTTGTGATCCCATCTGATCAAACTCACGGATGTGTGTGTCTAGAACCGGGTACGCTCGTGGATTGTTTCACACCGCGTCGCGACGATTTCCTTTAGGATCAGGCAACCCAAATGCGTGTTCTTTGCATCGGCGAATGTATGGCTGAAATGGTCCCAACGGGCGGATCGCAAGACTATCGGTTAGGGTTTGCGGGCGATACGTTCAATACCGCATGGTATCTGGCGCGCTCGGCGCCCCGTGTTCAGGTGTCTTATCTGACTGTCGTCGGCGATGATGCTATTTCGGCTCAAATGACCAAGTTCACGCGTGACAGTGGGATCGACGACGGGTTAATTCGGACGTCACCAGATAAAACAGTCGGCCTTTATATGATATCACTGGATAAAGGCGAACGCAGTTTCTCTTATTGGCGTAGCGACTCTGCGGCGCGTGCTCTGGCTGATGATGTCGACCATTTGCGCAAAGCCATGGCGGATGCTGACGTCATTTATTTTTCCGGCATCACCCTGGCGATATTGCCCGATGCTGGCCGATCCACTTTGATTGACGCTGTGAAGGAAGCGCGTGCGGCGGGAAAAGAAATTGCGTTCGACCCGAATTTACGCCCGAGACTTTGGGCCTCAATGGATGCAATGCGGGATGCTATAATGGAAGGTGCAGCCGTCTGCGACATCGCGCTTCCCTCTTATGAAGACGAAGCGCATTGCTTTGATGATCCCACACCCCAAGCAACTGCGCGCCGCTATGTGGATGCTGGAGCCGACACTGTCATTGTCAAAAACGGATCGGGCGCGGTTATTGTTTTTGAGGATGGAACATGGAGTGAGAGTCCCGTTCATCCGGTCACAGACCTTGTTGACACAACGGCAGCCGGTGACAGTTTCAATGCCGGTGTTCTTGCAGGATACGCAAAAGGGGCACCGACGCAGAGCAGTGTCGCATTCGCTTGCAATCTCGCGCGCGCGGTTGTTCAGCAACGTGGCGCGCTTGTGCCGATCGCAGCGGATGAACTAACCTTAGATGAAAAAACGTAAGGTCTTCATGCAATGCCAAACCCTGCCAAACCTGAAACTGTCAAAATTTCATCCGAAACGATTTCTCAATTGCGCGGGGCGAGCACAGCCTCGATTGCCACGCTGCTTTACAAGAAAGGCTATTACAACGCCTTTATCCAAGGGGTGGTTTCGCTGGGTGAAAGAACGCCGAACATGGTCGGTCCTGCGTACACTTTGCGCCACATCCCATCCCGACCAGACACAGATCCGATCGAAGCCTTTCGCGAACCAGAGCATCCGCAGCGGGTCGCAGTAGAAGAATGCCCTGCGGGTGCGGTGCTCGTAATGGATTGTCGCCAAGACGCTTCCGCGGCCTCTGCAGGATCAATCTTGTTAACACGGTGCCAAGTCCGCGGCGTAGAAGGTGTTGTATCAGACGGTGGAATTCGTGACGCGAAAGGTGCCGCTGCCTTGCTCATGCCCGTTTTCGCGGCAAAACCGTCCGCCCCAACAAACCTGACCAAACATCACGCGATAGACATCGGCCTGCCGATTTCCTGTGGTGGGGTCGCGGTCTATCCTGGCGACATCTTGGTTGGTGACGGCGACGGCGTCATCGTGATACCAAGACATTTAGCAACCCAAGTCGCAAATGACACCATCGAAATGGAACGCTTTGAAACCTTCGTTTTGGAAGAAGTTCGCGACGGAGCTTCTATCCGAGGCATATACCCTCCGACAGATCCAGAAACCTTGGTTCGTTTTGAAATATGGAAAACACGATGCAACCGGGATGGATAACACGCGGGTGTGTGCTGTCAGACGGATGAAAACTCACATCAGATTGCTGGCGCAGCCTGAATCTATGCGCTCAATAGTTGGCGCCACTCAGCTAGAGCAGCGGCACGGTTTAGCTTGAGATTGAGGCGTGAGTAGACATGGCGTTCCTGATTTAAATGGTTGTAGAACGAAGAGTGGACGGCAGCGAACTTTTGCAGACATCGGGCCAAATCTATTCCACCAAAACCGAACTGTTTCATGGCTGATCTCTATGCCTCGTTCGTGC
>JAKMFM010000011.1 GCA_022425445.1 Planktomarina sp. | reverse complement strand
AAGCCTTCACGGTGCAGCCGCATCCTGAGTTTAGCAATTCAGTCTTCGACGATTATGTAAAAGCGCGACGCTCAAGCCCAGTCTATCCAGCTGCCTTCATGGAACGCGCCGATCAATTGCGCGGCGTGCCGATCCAAAACTCTGCAATTGCGGAGGATATAGCCGCCTTCCTGAAGGGCAAATATCGTCTGGAGGCTCGCATATGAGTTGGCAAGACAACCTACCCGCTAGCGCCAAAACCTATATTGGCGACCGACAATTGGACGAGGTCGAATGCATCATTTCCGATTTTCCGGGCGTGGCCCGCGGAAAAGCGGTACCAGCATCAAAATTTGCCAAGCAAAAGCATTTCTACCTGCCGAACTCTATTTTCCTACAAACGCTCACTGGCGAATGGGCGGAGGCAGCCGGCGAAGAAGGTTGGGTGGAGCCTGATATGACGCTGCACCCCGACCTCGATACCGCCACCGCAGCACCCTGGGCAACGGATGCAACCTTGCAGGTCATTCATGACGCCTATGATCGCGATGGTGCGCCGATCGCCACCGCACCGCGCAATGTCCTCAAACGCGTGGTTCAATTGTTCCGCGACAAAGGGCTAGAGCCTGTGGTTGCGCCAGAGATGGAATTTTTTCTTGTCGCCCGCAACACAGATCCGGCACAACCGATTGTGCCCATGATGGGGCGCTCCGGGCGGCCCGCAGCGGCGCATCAAGCCTACTCCCTGTCAGCTGTGGACGAATACGGTCCAGTGATCGATGACATTTATGATTTTGCAGAGGCCCAAGGCTTTGAAATTGATGGAATCACTCAAGAGGGCGGTGCAGGCCAGGTTGAGATAAATCTGCGCCACGGCGACCCGGTAAAACTTGCCGATGAGGTATTCTTTTTCAAACGCCTGATCCGCGAAGCGGCCTTAAAACACGATTGTTTCGCGACATTCATGGCCAAACCCATTGCCGATGAACCCGGTTCAGCCATGCACATTCACCACTCTTTTTTGGACGCAGAGGGCAAGAATATTTTTGTCGGGCCACAGGGCGGCGAGACCGATGTATTTTACCATATGATCGCCGGGCTGCAAAATCATCTGCCATCGGTCATTGCCATGCTGGCGCCCTATGTGAACAGCTATCGGCGCTACGTCAAAGATCACGCAGCCCCAATCAACCTCGAATGGGCCCGCGACAATCGCACCACAGGAATTCGTATCCCCCTCTCGTCACCCAAGTCACGTCGAATCGAAAACCGCCTTGCTGGTATGGATTGTAATCCATATCTTGGAATTGCCGCCTCCCTGGCCTGCTGCTATTTGGGGGTTGAAGACCAGGAGCGCCCCGACAAGCAGTATCGTGGTGATGCCTATGGCAGCGAAGAGGCGATCCCTTATGACCTCTTCACCGCAATGGATATTTTTGATGACGCCAAGCGCCTGCATGAGGTGCTCCATCCCGAATTTGCCCGAGTTTATTCGATCGTCAAGCGCACGGAATATAGCGAGTTTTTGCAGGTCATATCCACTTGGGAGCGCGAGCATCTGTTATTGAATGTCTGATTTTCTCCACGCCAACGATCAATCAGGCAGCTATCCCGCCAGTTGGTATGCCCACAGCATCCCAGAGCAGCCGGCACGACCGGCACTGAACGACGTGATATCCTGCGATGTCTGCGTCATTGGTGCGGGCTTCACCGGATTGTCGAGCGCGCTGCATTTGGCGCAAAAGGGCTATCGCGTCATCGTATTGGATGCTCATCGGGTTGGCTTTGGCGCTTCTGGTCGCAATGGTGGGCAGGTCGGCTCGGGGTACAACCAAAGTCAACAGACGCTTGAGAAGATGCTCGGCCATGATGCGGCGCATCAGCTTTGGGACATGACCCAGGCCGCCAAGTCTTTGACACGGGACCTGGTGGCCCGCCACGCGCCCGAGGCTGGCTATCAATCCGGAGTCGCCGAAGCAGACTTCAGCGCAAGGGACCGGGCCAGTAGTCACGCAAAAGCGGATTATCTGGCCCAGAATTATAGCTATGAAGACATTGAATGCCTCAACGAAACAGATTTCGCAGATCTCATCAAATCCCCGCGCTATGCGGGCGGGATCGTTGATTGGGGCGCGGGGCATCTTCATCCGCTGCGCTACGCGTTGGGTCTGGCCAATGCCGCTGAGGCAGCCGGCGCGCGTATTTTTGAAAACAGCGCCGCAGTTTCTGTACAAGACGGCCCGCCAAACCTTGTGCGAACCGCTCAGGGTCAACTGCGCGCTGACTATGTTATCCATGCCACCAACGGCTATCACAGCAGCCTCAATCCGAGCCAAGCCGCCAAGGTCATGCCGATCAATAACTTTCTCGTGGCAACCGCGCCGCTGGAGCGGCCGCAAGAGGTTTTGGGCAAACCTATCGCTGTTGCCGATAACCGTTTCGTGCTCAATTACTATCGCCTCAGCCATGACAATCGACTGATTTTTGGCGGCGGCGAAAGCTATGGCGCCCGGTTCCCAAAGGATATTTTTGCCAAGGTCCGCAAGCCGCTGCGCGAAATTTTCCCGCAGTTGGCCGATGTGCCACTGACCCATGCTTGGGGCGGAACCCTTGGGATTACCACACGGCGTCTGCCTCTTTTTGCCCGTGTTGGGCCGCAACAGCTCACCGCCTCGGGATATTCCGGGCATGGGGTGGCGCTGGCTGGATTCGCCGGGCAGGTCTTGGCAGAAACCATTGCAGGAGAGGCCGAGCGCTTTGACCTTTTGTCTCAGCTTCCGACCCCCTCCTTTCCGGGTGGGCAAAGCCTGCGCAGCCCAATCATGACTTTGGCAATGACATGGTTTGCTTTGCGCGATAGGCTGGGTCTATGACACAGGTTGCCCCTTGCAGTTTCACCACAAGATCCGTGCCCGCCACCGGCTGGTTTGGCGTGGCCAATGGCACATGGGCGTGGGCGGGTGCGCCGCCTAAAAATCGCGGCACTGTTCTCATCCGGCCCTAAATTTTTGAGGCCTCATGTTTTCGAGCCGGCGCCCAAGCCCCGGCCCCTCCAGACGAAGGTCCCCTTATGAAAGACCAATCCCCCAACAGCTGGGAAGCACGGGCAGACGCCCATTCCTTCTACGGCTTCACCGATCTGCCGACGATTGAAAATCGCGGCGCAACTGTGCTCACCCATGGGAGCGGTCCCTATGTTTTCGACGTGCATGGCCGACAATTTTTGGATGCCAACTCGGGCCTTTGGAATATGGTGGCCGGATTTGATCACGCCGGTCTCGCGCAGGCTGCCAAAGATCAATATGATCGCTTTCCTGGCTATCACGCCTTTTTTGGTCGGATGTCGGATCAGACTGTGATGCTGTCCGAAAAGCTGGTTGAAGTCTCACCCTTTGAGAGCGGCAAAGTATTTTACACCAACTCTGGCTCCGAAGCCAATGACACGATGGTCAAAATGCTGTGGTTTTTACACGGATCCGAGGGCCATGATCAGAGGCGCAAAATTATTACGCGCAAAAATGCCTACCACGGGGTCACAGCGGTTTCAGCCTCGATGACCGGAAAGCCCTATAACTCTGTCTTTGGCCTCCCATTGCCGGGCTTTTTGCATTTGACCTGTCCGCATTATTGGCGAGAAGGCCAGCCAGGCGAGACAGAGGCCCAATTCACCGCCCGGCTCGCGGCGGAATTGGAAGACATGATCGTCCGCGAGGGCGCAGACACCATTGCCGGTTTCTTTGCAGAGCCCGTGCTGGGCGCGGGCGGGGTCATTCCACCGCCGGAAGGCTATTTTCAGGCATTACAACCCATTTTGAAAAAATATGGCATCCCGTTGATATCCGATGAGGTCATTTGCGGTTTCGGTCGCACCGGCCATACCTGGGGTTGCGAGGCCTATGGGTTTGTTCCGGATGCCATCATCAGCTCCAAAAACCTCACAGCTGGATATTTCCCGATGGGGGCGGTCATTCTTGGCCCACAATTGACCCAGCGTTTGCAAGCGGCTTCGGAAGCGATTGAGGAATTCCCGCATGGGTTCACAGCATCTGGCCATCCAGTTGGCTCGGCAATTGCGCTGAAAGCTATTGATGTCATCATGAATGAAGGGCTTGCTGAGAATGTGCGCCGCCTGACCCCCTATTTCGAAGCTCATATGCAAAGGCTCCTTGAAAACCCAAATATCGGTGAGGCAAGAGGCAAGGGCTTGATGGGCGCTTTGGAGGCAGTGCAAGACAAAGACAGCAAAACTCCCTTCGCCGCAGAGTTGTC
This sequence comes from Planktomarina sp., assembly GCA_022425445.1. Classification (GTDB taxonomy): domain Bacteria; phylum Pseudomonadota; class Alphaproteobacteria; order Rhodobacterales; family Rhodobacteraceae; genus Planktomarina. The sequence continues at coordinate 13,056 of JAKMFM010000011.1, read as the reverse complement.
TGTCAGTGAGCGAATAGCGAACACCTGTACCGATCACGGGTTGATTTGTCGGCCTTTGGGACAATCTATCGTGCTGTGCCCGTCGTTCATCTTTACCGAGAGCCATATCGATGAGATGTTTGAAAAGTTGGAAGCTTCTTTGAAAAAAGTGTTCAGTGAAGTGGCCTAGTACCGGCATCGGGCGGAGTCTTCCGCCCGATATAGCCTTATAATTTCGACAATTTCTCTTGCAGCTCGGCCAATTGTGATTTGATGTCATTCAGCTCGTCGGCGCTCTCACTGGCGGTCTGCTCTGCATGGCTGGCCGGAGTTGAGCCCGACAGGCCGCCGGTCATGGCCTTCATAAATGCTTCTTGCTGCGCCTTCATCATCTCAAAGCCTGGCATGGCTGCCATTGGATTGACCACTGTGAGATTTTCCATTGCTTTGGATTGCCCATCGCGCAGCATTTCAAAGCTGGCCGCAAGAAATTGTGGCACAACCGATGTGGCTTGTGACGCATAGGAACGCACCAAATCGGTCAGCACATCCACCGGTAAAACATTTTCACCACGGCTTTCATGCTCGGCAATGATTTGCAGCAAATATTGCCGCGTCAGATCATCGCCCGACTTAAGGTCGATGATTTGCACCTCGCGCCCCCCGCGAATGAAGCCGGCGATATCATCCAAAGTCACATAATCGCTAGATTCGGTGTTGTATAAACGCCGACTCGCATAACGCTTAATCAGAAGCGGTTGTGTTTTTTTGCTCATATCCCAGCCCTTTGCAGCGACTCACCGCCTTTGCGCGGCACTGCGGCAATGCTATGCAAACGCAGCACAAAAAGAAAGGGCGCAGCATGTGCTGCACCCTTCAATACCGGTTCATCTAACTTTGGGAGGACTGATAAACCTGAATTTTCGTCTTCAATTAGGCAGCTTTTGCAGCTTTGCCGGCTTTTTTCACAGCAGCAGCTGCTTCAGCGCTGACTTCTTTACCAGCAGCCATCATCAACTCAGCGGAGTCGAGTTGCACTTTTTTCGCAACACCGGCCATCGCAGCCATATTTTCAGCAGCCATTTCAGCGGAAGCAGATGCAAAATCTGTCAATGTTTGGGCGGCAGCGGCTGGATCTGCGGTGCCTTTTGACAAGTCCGCTACTTTTTCCAAAGAAGCCTTTGTCCAGGCGGAAGAAATCTCGGCCGATTTCATCGCAGCTTCCAAAGCCACAGCAGACATTTTTTCGCCAAAAGCCACTTGCGCTTTATAGGCATCTTCAAAAGCAGACATATCTACAGGGAATTTACCCATCATGTCTTTGAACATCGCGGTGTAATCAGGTGTCTTTGTCATTTGCTTAATCCTCAAGCATGGTGTCTCTCTAGAACCTCCATAAATGCTGCGTCGCGGCATTGCAAGTATATTCTGCATTGCAGCATAATTTATTTCAATACATATCGCCCGGGTGCATTAGCTAATTTCAGTTCTTTAGGAGATTTTGGCTTGCGCGGCTCGATGCTCTTGCCGCTATGCAGCATTAACCACTCCTTCCAGGCAGGCCACCAACTTCCTGCGGTGTAAGCAGCCGAAGATTGCCAATCTTCTGGGCTCTCGACCAATGACTTTTGAGTATAAAAGCCATATTTATTGCGCTGCGGCGGATTGATAATGCCCGCGACATGTCCAGATTCAGCCAAGATGAAGTGGCGATCGGCGCCAGCCATTTGCTGAACGCCCCGGTAGGATTGTGCCCAGGCGGCAATATGATCGGTCTCACAGGCCACAGCACAGACTGGCACACCAATATCGCTCAAATGCAACCGCGCGCCGCAGACCTCAAACCCACCGTCGGCGAATTGATTCCTTTGACAAAGCCCGCGCAGATACTCAATCGCCATACGTCCCGGCAGATTGGTGCCATCGCCATTCCAATACAGAAGATCAAAGGCTGGAGGCGTCTCCCCCATCATATAATGACGAATGGCGGGACCATAAATCAAATCATTTGAGCGCAAGAAGGAAAATGTTCGCGACATAAAAAATTTGTCTAAGATACCATTCTCCTCCACCTCAGCCGCGATTCCATCCACGAAATCATCATCCAAAAACACGGACATCTCTCCCTGGTCGGAAAAGTCTGTCAGAGTGGTGAAAAGGGTGGCGGATTTCACTGATGTGTCGCCACGCTGCGCCAAAAGCGCCAAGGTCAGAGACAGGGTTGTTCCGCCGATACAATAGCCCGTGGCATTGACATGCGGCACATCGCAAAACTTTTTAACCTGCTCAATGGCAGCTATAAAACCATCTTCAATATAGGTATCGACACCAGTATCACGCATAGACGCATCTGGATTGATCCAGCTGACTACAAAAAGCGTGAAGCCTTGCTCGACGATCCATTTCACCAAACTATTCTCTGGCCGTAGATCCATAATGTAAAATTTGTTGATCCAAGGCGGGAAGATGACCAAAGGCACCTCCTGCACTGTTTGCGTGGTTGGGCTATATTGAATCAACTCAAACAGGTGATTGCGAAACACGACTTTACCCGGTGTCGTCGCGATATTGCTGCCAACATCAAAAGCGCCTTGATCGGCCAGGGTCACCATGAGATCGCCATTATTGGCCTCAATATCTCGCACAAGGTTTTCCAGCCCACGCACGAGGCTTTCCCCATCGGTCTCGACAGCCCGGGCTAAGGCCTGCGGATTGGTGCCAAGAAAATTGCTCGGGCTGAACATGTCCATGATCTGTCGACTAAAGAAATCAAGCTTTTGCCGCTCACGCGTGTCGAGATTATCCATTTGCGCGACGGCTGTTTCCATAGCCTTCGTATTGAGCAAATATTGCTGTCTAATAAAATTAAAATAAGGGTGCTCATTCCACATCGGATCTGAAAATCTGCGATCTGCGGGTGCGCTTTGACTGTCGACGAAATGCTGCAAAGATTGCCCCCAATAGGCAATTTGCTGCTCGATCATACGGGATGGGTTGCTCATCATCTCAGTGACATAGGCCGTTGCGGCCTTGGTAAACAGATCGTGGCCCGGCCCCTGAAGCGCGGGTCTGACAGGCTTTTTATGAGAAACTGCTGCCAAAAGCCGCTGGGTCAACGCTTCGACGCGTTGTAAATTTTCGGTCAATCGCTCTAATCCAAGCTCAGTGCTGCCGTTATCAGTTGTCATGTCGGCAAAAGCCCCCTAGTTTGCAGTTGCAGCATAAATGAAACTTTAGAATTATCAAAATATAAAGTTGCATAGCCGCCATGCTAGGAGAGAAACGTCAATGCGCTATATGGCCACTTATGATATGATGGAAACACTGCGGAACACCAATCAATGGATGGGTGCAACTGCGAAAGCGATGGCCTCTTATCCTATGTTTTCCATGGTTCCAAACCCAGCTTTTCAATGGATGTCGGCTTGGGGGGAAGTCACCGAACGGGCCTTTGCGCGCATGGTGGTCAAGCCCGGCTGGCGTTTGGATTTTGTCTCAACCGAAGATGGCAAAGATCATTTGGTTGAAGTTGAAACCGTATTGGCCAAGCCTTTTGGCGACTTGATCCATTTCGCGGTACCTGGCCGCACACCACGGGACCGCAAAGTCCTCCTGGTGGCTCCCATGAGTGGACATTACGCCACGCTCCTGCGCTCTACGGTGCGCAGCCTGCTGCCCGATTGTGAAGTCTATATCACGGATTGGCATAATGCCCGCGATATTCCCGTCAGCGCCGGTAAGTTCGACGTGGAAGACTACACACTCTACCTCGCAGAATTCATAAGGGAGCTTGGAGCGGACACCCATGTCATAGCTGTATGCCAGCCCGGACCCATTGCGCTTGTCGCTACAGCCTATCTGGCCGCCACAACCCCCGAGGCGCAGCCCGCGAGCCTCACTTTGATTGGAGGCCCGATTGATCCAGATGCCAATCCAAGCGACGTCACCGACTTTGGTAATCGCGTTCAAATGGGGCAGTTGGAAGAAACGATGATCCAACAAGTTGGATTCCAACACGCCGGCGTCGGTCGGAAAGTCTATCCGGGGCTGCTGCAATTGATGAGCTTCATGGCCATGAACAGCGACACCCATAGCAAGGCTTTCACGGATCAAATCATCCGTACAGCTCAAGGCGAAGCGCGCGACAATGATAAGCACAACCGCTTTTACGATGAATACCTCGCCGTGATGGATATGACAGCGGAATTTTACCTCTCAACAGTACACCGAATTTTCAAGCAACGTGAAGTGGCGCGCAATGCTTTTTACGTGCAAGGGATTCATGCGGATATCTCGAAAATCACATCTGTTCCCGTCATTGTGGTAGAAGGGGAAAATGATGATATCTCCGCTCCAGGACAATGTTTGGCCGCGCTGGACCTTCTCACTGGCTTGCCGAAATCTTTGAAAGCTTCACATCTCGAACCCGGCGCCGGCCACTATGGGATTTTCGCGGGTAAAAGCTGGCGCAATAATATCCGCCCCCTGGTGCTTGATTTCATCGCCGGCACGCAACAGCGCAGAAAGTCGAAACCATCGAAAGCTTGAGCCCGCACCAACTGATCCGCTCTGGCCCTGCCGGGCAAAACCGTGGCATAGTCGCCCCAGTTCGCTGCGCACTCAGGACATAGGGAACCATGCTGCGCCACGATCCGCAAACCAAATCTCAAACCGCCCCAAATGGCCAAAGAGACGCCGCAGGCCAATTGCGTGCGCTGGGATGGTCAGACTATTTTGCCGATCAAACCACCTCAGCCACCCTCTCCCAGACCCCGCCGGTGCGTATCACACATGTCCATCGCAACACGCTCCACATCAAAGGCGTTGATCTCGACACGATCATTCCCGGCCTGCATGGCGTCACCGTTGGGGACTGGCTCCTCTTTGACGCAAACGCATCGCGCAACAGTCAATTGTTGCGCCGTAAAAGCCTGATCAAACGGCGGGCACCGGGCCATGATCGCAAAGAACAGCTCATCGCTGCAAATCTCGACACGGCTTTTATTGTGACCTCTTGCAATAATGACTTCAGCCTGGCGCGGCTGGAACGCTATGTTGCTATGGCCCATGAGGCTGGTGTGACCCCGGTGATCGTTTTGACTAAAATCGATATGACCCGCGAGGCCAGCGCCTTCGCAGAGCAAGCGCAAAGTATTTCTCCACAGATTGCCGTAGTCTGCCTGGACGCCCGCAGTCCCGAGGCCATTGGCCTCCTAAGCCCTTGGTGCGACGCCGGGCAAACCGTCGCTTTTCTTGGCTCATCTGGGGTGGGAAAATCGACCCTGACCAATTCTCTGGCTGGCAATGAGGCCATCGCCACCCAAGATGTCCGCGCGAGTGACGACAAGGGTCGCCACACCACCACCGGGCGGCAACTGCATATTCTGCCCAGCGGTTGCGCCGTTCTGGATACGCCCGGGATGCGCGAAATTCAACTGATCGATGTCTCGGTCGGCTTGGAAGAAACCTTTGCAGACCTGCACGCGCTGCAACAAAATTGCCGCTTCAATGACTGCGCCCACAACACCGAACCCGGTTGCGCCGTGCAAGCGGCCATCGCCTCAGGAGCTGTTGATGTGCCCCGCCTGCAACGGTGGCTCAAACTTGTGGTGGAAGATACCGAAAATACCAAATTCTTGGCCGACCGAAAGCGGCGCGATCGGGCAAAACCCAAATCCGAAAAATCAGTTACAAAACACAGCTCAAAGAAATAATTTCCGTCAATTGAGCCAATCACGCAATGCGGCAATGGTCGCCTCGGGTTGCTCCAATGTTGGAACATGCCCGGCATTTTCAATGACAACAAGCTTGGCAGGCTCCGTCAATTCAGCGATAAAATCTTGCCTTTGGACCGTGGTGGTCTGATCGTCCGCACCACAGAGCACCAAGCAGGGGCATTTAATTAAGGATAAGGACCGTTGATAGTCCCGACGTTTTTGCAAAGCCCGCGATTGGCGCAGAAATACATCCGGTCCAAGCGACAGCGCCATATCCACCATCATCTCAAAAATATGGGCTTTAAATGCCGTCTCCACGAGAAGTTCCGGCATAATTTCCTCGCGGATGACCTGCTCCAAACGTCCGGTGCGTGCCGCAATGATCTGCGGCTCCCTCTCAGCCGCCCGAATGGGAGTTTCGGCCATGGGATTGGTGGCGATCAGACATAGGCGGCTCACGCGATTGGGCGCACGCCTCATTATCTCCAAAGCAACATTGCCACCGAAAGCATGCCCGCACAGCGCGAAGCGATGCGGTGTCATGTCTAAAATCATGCTGGCGATCTCTTCGACCCGTTCACCCAAATGCACGGGTGCAATCATCACCGCCCGTTCATGAGAGAGCCCATCAATTTGTGGCGCAAAAAGACGCGCATCGCACATCATGTCAGGTAGGACGACAAGCGGTTCAAACTTCATGTTGTATTACTGGCAATTATTGAACCGTTTGCCAAGTTCTCGCGTGCAGAGTTAACCTTAATAGTGCCAAATCTTAAAAAGATCTTCGCACAACACATGCGGTGTGCGCGTGCGACAAAATAGATTTCAACCGCCCATGACCATCAACTCTGAAACGGCCATTTTGGCATGACCTGAAAAGGGATCAGCCTGCGCGATTTTCACAGCCGCTTCCATATCATCGGCCTCAACAATTAAGAACCCCGTGATGGCTACGGGTTCATCGCTGACTCCATTCGGACCAACCACCTTGGAGCATTTAACCGGGGAAGCGGGATAGACCACAGCCTCTCCCAGACTGGCCAACCAGCCCATCCATTTTCCCATATGCGCCTGACCATCTTCTGGCGATTTCATCTGCGGTTGCTCTAAATAGGTTAACAAAAATTGTGCCATGTGCTGATCTCCTAAAATTATTGCGCTTCAATCACACCCATCACATCCGTAATAGCCTTTTGGGTCAAGGCCAACGCGCGCGGAGATGAAAACCGGTGATCCCCGCCCTTGAGCAGGCGCAGCTGTATATCATCGCCAGTCGCAAGCGCAAAAAGGCGGTGAGCCAGGTCAACAGAGACCTCCTCATCCTCATCCCCTTGCAAAAACCGCGTCGGGAAAGGCAAATGCAACGGGCTTCGCAGCACAAGATGTGATCGACCGTCCTCTATAAGGCGTTTGGTGATTGGATAGGGATCGCCATAATCCGAGGGGATATTCACCTGCCCCTCTTGTATCAAAAACTTGCGCGTATCCGCATTGAAACTCGCCCAAAACCCATCTTCCGTAAAATCTGGAGCGGCAGCAACCGTCACAAGCCCCGCGATACGTTCTGGAATTCGTTTCGTCATCAAAAGGGAGATCCAGCCCCCCATCGACGAGCCAACCAAAATTTGCGGACCTCGCGTCAGCTCACAAATTGCCGCCTGCGCATCTTCCGCCCAATCGCCAATACATCCATCCGTGAAAGCCTCCGAAGACGCGCCGTGTCCCGAATAGTCAAACCGCAGAAATCCACGGCCTTCCGCCTTGCACCAAGCCTCCAAATGCAGCGCCTTGGTGCCTGTCATGTCGGACATAAACCCGCCCAAAAATACCACTCCTGGCCCAATGCCCTTGCTCTGCACATAGGCAATCCGACGGCCCGCATCGGTTGTTAAAAATTTCATGCGCTTCCCCATGTTTGAGCTGAATTTTATCCGCCCAAAGGATCCTGACAATGATATTTCACGCCTTGGCAGATCCAACAGCTGCCCTGTGTCATAATGGCCGCAAAGCGCCACGCCGCTTGAGCGGTTGACAGTCAAATTCAAAACCGCCAAACAACTGCCGAACCAAATACCCGCAACCGGGCGTTCCGTGGGCGCCAAACTGACGAGGAGTGCCCCTGATGGCCCAAGTCTCACTCACCCTTCCTGACAATTCAATCCGTCATTATGAGGCTGGCATCACGGCCGCCGAAGTGGCGGCTGATATCGCCAGTTCTTTGGCGAAGAAAGCCATTTCCGCAACAGTGAATAGCGCACATTTTGATCTGGCTTGGCCAATTGATACCGACGCCACGATCGCTATTCACACCATGCAAGATGAGGCGCAAGCCAATGAGCTGATCCGCCATGATTTGGCCCATATCATGGCCCGTGCGGTTCAAGAGATTTGGCCCGATGTTCAGGTCACTATAGGTCCAGTCATCAAAGATGGCTGGTATTATGATTTTGATCGCAAAGAACCTTTTACCCCAGAAGACTTGGGCGTGATCGAAAAAAAAATGAAAGAAATCATTAACAAGCGCGATGAAGTCCGCACCGAAGTATGGGACCGTGCCCGTGCGGTGCAACATTACACCGATGCTGTAGAACCCTATAAGGTCGAGCTGATCGACGCCATCCCTGGCGACGAACCGCTGCGGATGTATTGGCATGGTGATTGGCAAGACCTTTGCCGTGGGCCGCATTTGCAACACACTGGGCAAGTGCCCGCAGATGGTTTCAAATTGATGAACGTGGCCGGCGCCTATTGGCGTGGCGACAGCAATAGAGCGATGCTGCAACGGATCTACGGTGTAGCATTTTCCAACAAGGAAAAGCTCAAAGCCCATCTGCATATGCTGGAAGAAGCGGCAAAACGCGACCACCGCAAGCTGGGCCGTGAAATGGATTTGTACCATATGCAAGAAGAGGCCCCCGGGCAGGTCTTTTGGCATCCAAACGGCTGGACCATCTATACCGAACTCCAAGACTACATGCGCCGCAAACAGCGTGCAGGCGGATATGTTGAAGTCAACACTCCGCAGGTCGTGGATCGCAAGCTCTGGGTGGCCTCTGGCCATTGGGACAAGTATCAAGAAAATATGTTCATCGTCGAGGTGGATGAAGACCATGCCCGCGAAAAGGCTGTCAATGCGCTCAAGCCGATGAACTGCCCCTGCCATGTTCAGATTTTCAACCAAGGTTTAAAATCATACCGCGATCTGCCTCTTCGCATGGCTGAGTTTGGCAGCTGCGCACGCTATGAGCCATCAGGCGCACTTCATGGCATCATGCGGGTGCGCGGCTTTACCCAAGACGATGGGCATATTTTCTGCCGTGAAGATCAAATCGAAGAAGAGACGGCGCTCTATATCGCTTATCTAAACTCCGTTTACAAAGATCTTGGCTTTGAATCCTTTCGCGTGAAATTCAGCGATCGACCAGAAAAGCGCTCTGGTTCTGATGAGGTCTGGGATCGCGCGGAATCTGCCCTTCTGGCCGCGACACGCAAAGCCGGCATTGAACCGGAGATGAACCCTGGCGAGGGTGCATTCTATGGCCCAAAATTGGAGTTTGTTTTGACAGACGCCATCGGCCGCGATTGGCAATGTGGCACCCACCAGGTAGATTTTGTTCTACCTGAACGCTTGGACGCGAGCTATATCGGCGAGGACGGCAACAAACATAGGCCCGTGATGCTGCATCGCGCTTGTTTGGGATCATTTGAACGGTTCATCGGAATATTGATCGAAGAACATGCAGGTCGCTTGCCACTTTGGTTGGCGCCGCGCCAGGTGGTGGTGGCTTCCATTGTGTCGGATGCGGATGAATTTGTTCATGAGGCGGTTGCTGCCTTGCGCGCCGTGGGCATTCGGGCCGAAGCAGACACTCGCAATGAAAAAATAAATTACAAAGTGCGTGAACATTCTGTGGCCAAAGTGCCCGTGATCCTCGCCGTGGGAATGAAAGAGGTGGCTGAGCGCACACTCTCGATGCGCCGCTTAGGCAGCAAAAACAGTGAGGTTGTGGCGCTCGATCAAGTGGTGGCAGAGCTCAAAACAGAGTCCACCCCACCGGATTTGCTATAAGATCCAGGCCTTTTATGTAACGAGAGCTTGCCCGATTATCGCATCGGGCGGCTATGCCTCAGGCAGGGCCGCATAATAGGCCGCCACATCAGGCTTCCAACCTAGCGTCATGCCTTCATCGCGGACAATCAATGGGCGCTTCATAAGCGTAGGATGCGCCTTGAGAAGCGCCAGCGGATCACCGGCACGCGCAACCTCGTCTAAGCCGCGCCATGTGGTCGAGGCACGGTTCAACAGCGCATCCCCAAACTTTTCTAGGGCCGCTTGAAGCACGGCATCAGGCACATACCCTTCGCGCACATCAATATATTCGACCTGCTGATTTTGCAGCGCTTTTCTTGCTTTGCGACAGCTGTCGCAGGCTTTTAATCCATAAAATTGCATAAAATTTCCCTTGATTTTATTTTTATTCGCATAATTGTAGACCCATGGCATCTGGAAAACAGAAAATTTGTAAGAATTTTTGCCATACGGATGCGTGATGCCGCCCGCAACTCTTCGGGCGTGCAGGTATGACTTGGGAGAATGTGATATGCCTTTGGGCACAGTAAAATGGTTCAACACCACAAAAGGTTTCGGGTTCATTGAACCAGAAGGCGGAGGGAATGACGTTTTTGTCCATATTTCAGCCGTCGAGCGCGCTGGAATGACAAGCTTGGCCGACAACCAAAAAATCAACTACGAGCTGGTCGAGGGGCGCGATGGGCGCCAGATGGCTGGCGACTTGAGCAGCGCCGTATAAACGCGCAGCGCAGCGGTCTCAGCGGACAGTGATCCGCCAAAATGTTGGGCCTCGCCCAACAGCAATGCTTTTGTGTCGTACCTTTAGGGATTATCGACCAATCACCGCTTCAAACTCTCGCCATTCACCCTTGCTCATCCCTGAGTCTTCTTGGGTGACCGGCTCGCCGGCGAGCATACGCTTCAGACATTCAACCGATTTGGCAGAAAGCACCGCGCCACCCAAACGATAATCCTCAAATGCACCATAGGCAGCCGGCACCCAGTCGCGCACCATCTCACAAATCGCGTCGGCATAGACCCGGATTTCATATTGCGCATGGGAATCGGCCCGAAGACGCAGGAAGTGAAACAGGTTATGCAGATCAACTTTCCAGTACCATTGGGTGTAAATATTGGCCGGTAGGTTCATGCGGGCCAATTCGCGGGCCAAACCATCCTGCCCATCGTCCGAGATCATCGATTCATAATTATCATAGGCGCGGTTGCTGTCTGATTTCAAAATTTCCAAAACACGCGCGGCTTCAGCCCCTTGCAACACTTGACCACGGCCTTGGTTATTCACCACCGATTGCGCGGCCAAAGAGTCTGGTTCTGGGATATAAAACTCCCGATCCAAAATCGAATAGCGCGCAGAATATTCATTTACATTGGCAGTGCGGTGGCGAATCCATTGGCGCGCCACAAAAACTGGCAGTTTCACATGCAGTTTGATTTCACACATCTCGAAAGGCGTGGAGTGCCAGTGGCGCATCAAGTAACGAATAAGGCCCGCATCGTTTTGTACGGATTTTGTCCCCTTGCCGTAGCTCACCCGCGCGGCTTGGCAGATGGCGGCATCGTCACCCATGTAGTCGATAACCCGCACAAACCCATGATCCAAAACGGGCTTCGCTCGGTAAAGATGACCCTCCATACCCGGCGCAACAGCCCGCAGGGTCAGCTGGGGAGTTGATCGCAGCTGGTCAATTTCTTCTTGTTGTTCTGGTGTCAGCAGCATCACTATCCCCTTAGTTAACCCCATCTTGAGCGATTCCCTTAACACTATATATGGAGTAATCTGAAGGATGAACCTACTATATAAAGGCAAATGCAAATGAAATATTTACATACGATGGTCCGCGTGGCCGATTTAGACGCCTCGGTCGCTTTTTTTAGCCTCTTGGGGTTAGAGGAAACACGCCGCTGGGACAATGACGCTGGACGTTTCACCCTGGTTTTCATGGCACCTCTCGGTCAACCCGACTGTCCTGTTGAATTAACCTACAACTGGGATGGTGACGCAGGCCTGCCGTCAGACAGCCGGCATTTCGGACATTTGGCCTATGAGGTGAAAGATATTTATGCCACCTGCCAACATCTCATGGACAATGGCATCACCATAAATCGTCCGCCGCGCGAGGGTCGCATGGCTTTTGTTCGCAGTCCAGACAATATCTCGATTGAGCTCTTGCAAGAAGGTGACAACCTGCCTTTGGCCGAACCCTGGGCGAGTATGGAAAACATCGGCCATTGGTGAGCCGTCGTCTCTGCATAGCCGTCGCGGCCGTTGCTTTTTCGCTTTGGGTCACGGGCTCCAACGGCGCAGGCGCCGCCTGCCGTCAGGCCTTGGCTTTGGGCCTAGATGTTTCGGGTTCTGTTGATGAGGCCGAATATCAACTGCAACTGCAGGGTCTGGCCGCAGCCTTGGTCAGTGACGATGTCCGCGCCAGCCTGATGCGCCTGCCCGATGCACCGGTCCGGATTTTGGTTTTTGAATGGAGCGGCCAGAACTATCAGAGCGTACTCGTCCCTTGGACAGATATCACAGGCCAATCGCGGCTGAAGGCTGTGTCCGAAATGCTGCGCGCCACCACGCGGCGCCAAACCCCACCGACCACTGCTTTGGGTCAAGCCATAGCAGTCGGAGTTGGGTTTCTAAACCAACAACCTGACTGCTGGAAACGCACTTTGGACATTTCGGGCGACGGGAAAAACAACACTGGTCCAGAGCCGCATCACGTCAACAGCCCCGATAAGATCGGAGACATTGTCATCAACGCGTTGATCATCGGAGTTGATGACGCCTCCCGAATGTCCCATGCGGAACTGTCCATTGCCGAATTGACCGCCTATTTTGCGCATCGCGTGCTGGCCGGACCGGGTGCGTTTTCCGAGGTTGCGATCGGTTTTGAAGATTATGAGCGCGCTATGCGCCGAAAACTCATTCGCGAATTGGAGTTTTTGAGCATCAGCCAACTGGATCAGTAAATAAACCGAATCTGCTTGCCCCAATACTGTTCCATCATCCGCAGCGCCTCATTTATATCCTCGACTCCGGTGCCGTGCAAAACGCCTTCCGATTGCAACGCATCGGCGTGACCCTCGAACAATTCATGCACAAGCTCTCGCACATGTTGCCCTTTATCCGTTAATCTCACGCGGACCGACCTCCGGTCCGCCCGACACCGTTCATGGTGCATGTAGCCCATGCCCAGCAATTTTTTCAAATTATAACTGACATTTGAACCTTGGTAATATCCGCGGCTCTTCAATTCGCCCACGTTGACC
>JAKMFM010000255.1 GCA_022425445.1 Planktomarina sp. | reverse complement strand
GGGTCAACCCAGCACCATGCTCCGCTCCGGTCCTTCGACGTCGTCTACCCCCTGCTATGCCATTGCAGCGCTGGGGGCAAATGGATTCCCGACCGCACGGCACCCGCAAGCGACGTTTTGCGGCACCTAGCCACGGTGCTCCCAAGTCCAAAAATCCGAGTGCACCCCTCAAAACAGGTTTAAATTCTCTTGATGAACAATATTCTGAAACAGTGCCACCGCATGCAATCGGTAAATTTTTTTTCATCATGTTGAGATAAGTGAAACTGCAATGACCATGCAATTGGCCATTGAAGATTGCCTCATAAGATTTTCTTTGAACCGGGTGGATTCTTACCCAAAGATGAAAAAGCGGAAGCTCGAACGGCAATGGAGAACCTGCCAGAAATTTGGCAAGGTTTGCCGGCCAATACCTAAGCCTTTGCTGCGGCAGGTTCGTCTGTCCAAACTGTCCGGTTTAGTTTTGCCATTTCCAGCGCCGCGGCTCTGAGGTAGACGCGCAGGATGCAGCGTAGGTGGAGAGCGAGCGATGGGACAGTTGGTAGACGGTGTTTGGCATGATATTTGGTATGACACCAAAAAATCAGGAGGCTATTTTGAGCGCTCAACTGCGAAATTTCGCAACTGGATAACTGCCGATGGCAGCGCTGAGTTTCAGGCCGAAAGCGGACGCTATCATCTTTATGTTTCCTTAGCCTGCCCCTGGGCGCATCGCACGTTGATCTTTCGGAAGCTCAAAGATTTGACCGCGCATATCAGTGTCGACGTGGTGCATCCAGATATGTTGTCTGACGGCTGGACCTTCAAGAAAGACTGCGCTGGGGCAACAGGCGACCGACTGTTTGGCCTGCCATTTGCCCGCGATATTTACCTGCGCGCGGATCCCATAATCAGTGGTCGCGTCACTGTTCCGATTCTATGGGACAAGCATAAAGAGACCATCGTATCGAATGAGAGTTCGGAAATCATCCGCATGTTCAACTCCGCCTTTGATGGGCTGACCGGCAATACAATGGATTTTTGCCCCCAAGAGCTGCATGCGGAGATGGCGCCAATCAACCAACGCATTTATGACACTCTCAACAACGGGGTTTACCGCTGCGGATTTGCCACCACCCAAGCCGCCTATGATGCAGCAGTAGGACCATTGTTCGACACATTAGATTGGCTGGAAGCACGCCTCGCCCGCAACCGCTATGTCATGGGAGATAGGCTCACCGAGGTCGATTGGCGCTTGTTCCCAACCCTCCTGCGTTTTGACAGCGTTTATCACCTGCATTTCAAGTGCAACCGCAAGCGCATTGTAGATTATCCTAATCTTTGGGCCTATACCCGCGAGCTCTATCAATACGAAGGCATCGCCGAAACGGTGAATATGGATCATATCATCCGTCACTACCATTACAGCCATGATACGATTAACCCCAATCGCATCATCCCAATCAATCCAGAGATCGACTGGAACGCCCCCAATGGGCGCGGCAATTAACCAGTAACCAACCCTTGCGTTTTTGCTGCAGTCAACGCAACTATTCGCCAAGATCTATCACTTGCAGGAGACCCCAATGACCTCATGGATAACCATTTGCGACACCTGCAAGCGCGAGGGCTGGACACCAGAAAGCCAGCCCCGCACTGATGGCGAACTCTTCGCAGATTTAATCGAAGCCCGCGCCAAGACCGCAGGCGTGAAAACCCGGCGTGTGCCGTGTATGATGGGCTGTGTGCGGGCCTGCAATGTGTCGGTGCAGGCCCCAGAAAAACTCTCCTATGTCTTGGGAACATTTGAGCCAAGCGCGGAAAATGCGCAAGCCATCGTAGATTATGCAGCCTTGCATCAAGCCTCAGACACTGGCCAGGTGCCCTACCGGGATTGGCCGCAAGCGGTGAAGGGCCATTTCACCGCACGCATGACCCCTTTGCCGGACACGGACTAATGGCAGGAAATGGGCGGGATCACGGTGGCGGTCTTGACGCGGCAGCAGCCGAATTTGGCGGCGCGCGTGGCGATTGGCTGGATCTATCCACTGGGATCAATCCCGTAAGCTACCCGCTAACCGGCCTCGATCTGACTCCAAATGACTGGGCCGCCCTGCCAGATAAAGGCGCAGATGCAGCGCTCTGTGCTGCCGCAAGGCGATTTTGGCGAGTGCCCGCGCAGGCGGATGTTCTCGCCGTTCCAGGATGCTCCGCCGCCATTGCACAAATTCCTGCACTGAAGCTTGCAGATCAAGCCGAGATTGCCTTGCGCAGCTATAATGAACATGCCGCCGCCTTTCGGTTTCATGGCTGGGACGTACAAGAGCAGGCGCCCGCACCTGTGGCCCGTGTCGTGGTCCACCCCAACAACCCAACCGGCACATTCCAACCTCAGATTCCGCCGGCGCCCTTGACGGTGATTGACGAAAGCTTTTGCGATATCGCTCCGGCGCAAAGCCATATTGCGCAAGCCACACAACCCGGACATATAATATTAAAAAGTTTTGGAAAATTTTGGGGATTGGCTGGATTAAGGTTGGGATTTGCGATTGGAAATCCCAAATTGATCGACTCTCTGCGGCAAAGACTTGGCCCCTGGCCGGTCTCTGGGATCGCGTTGAAAATCGGCGAAGTGGCACTGAACGACACCGCTTGGGCCGACCACACCCGGGCCCGGCTGACCGCAGATGCGGAACGTCTCGACCGGCTGATGCGGCGTGTAGACGCCCGTCCAATGGGCAGCTGCCCGTTGTTTCGCACCTATGACGTCGCGGACGCTGGGCAGCTGCACCACCAGTTGGCTCAACATAAGATCTTGACCCGTGTCTTTCCTTACAGTCGGACATGGATCCGCCTTGGACTGCCGCCGCAGAGGCAGTGGGAGCGGTTGGAGGCCGCCCTATGACCTTGTTTTTGGCCCTTCTCTTGGACGCGCTGTTCGGCGAGCCAAAGTGGCTTTGGTCACGGCTGCCGCATCCGGCCGTGCTCATGGGCAATCTCATCGGGCGCGCCACAGGCGTGATCAATCATGCACCCCATCAAAAACCAAAAGGCGTGATCTTATGCATTGGGCTGACGGGGCTCGCCGGGCTGATCGGGCTGCTCTTGGCACAACTTGGGCCGGCAGCTGAAATTTTGGTTACGGCGATACTCGTGGCACAAAAATCGTTGATGCAGCATGTGCAAGACGTGGCACAGTCGCTGCGGCTATCGCTTGCTGCCGGGCGTAGAAGCGTGTCCATGATTGTTGGACGTGACACCGCTGAGATGGATGCCCCGCAAGTGGCGCGCGGCGCCATAGAAAGTGCGGCAGAAAATTTTTCCGATGGAATCGTCGCGCCGGTTTTTTGGTTCGCTCTGGCAGGTTTGCCCGGGGTGATCCTCTACAAAATGATCAATACCGCAGACAGTATGATTGGTTATAAAAACGAGACGTATCAGGATTTTGGCTGGGCCTGCGCCCGACTGGATGATCTTCTAAATTGGGCACCTGCCCGACTATCCGCCTTTGGTATTTGGCTGATAACCGGGTGTCGCACCTCTTGGGACACCATTATCGCTGAGGCCAAATTGCATAGATCCCCAAATGCCGGCTGGCCCGAGGCCGCCATGGCCTATGCGCTCAATATCAGCCTCTCAGGTCCGCGCAGCTATGAGGGAAATTTCGAAAAATTTCCTTGGGTCAACGCGGCTGGGCACAAAAACATCGGTCCGGTTGAGATTGAAAAATCTGTTCAAACACTTTGGCGCACCTGGGCCGCGATGGCGCTCTTGGTGGCAGGCATGAGCCTTGCGTTATTGCTCTAAAAAAGGCCTAATCGCATTTGGGTTTTTATTGGAGATTTGACATGCACCGCCTTTTTTTATCTTGTGTCTTCTTATGCTACGCCAGCCTGGCCTCTGCCACTTGCGGAGCGGATTGGACAGGGTTTATCAAAGGCATAAAGCAAGAGGCCGTTGCAATGGGTCACCCACGATCCTTGGTAACGCGCTTTTTTAACAGCACAGAACAAGACCCCAAAGTCATCCAGGCAGACCGCCGCCAGGGGGTGTTCCAAAAAGACTTCATCAGCTTCTCTCATGCATTGATCTCGCAGCATCGCTTGGTGCATGCACAAAAAAATGCGGCCAAATACGCCACAATCTTTGACAGGCTATCGCGTGATTACGGGATCCCACCGGGGGTCTTGCTGGCCTTTTGGGCGTTTGAGACAGATTTTGGTGTCAATCAAGGCAATTTCAACACGCTCAATGCACTGCTCACCTTGTC
>JAKMFM010000242.1 GCA_022425445.1 Planktomarina sp. | reverse complement strand
TTCACGCTGAAAAACGCTTTGAAAGATACAAGTTATCTTGCCAACATGGCCGACGGGGTCAATTTGGCAAATCCCATTGGTGGGGCGGTGAAAAATAGTTTTGCCTTGGCATTCGCAGCAGGTGGTGACGGCCCGGAAGATTATGTGCCACATCTGGTGGATTATGTTATGGTGCAAAATGGCGTGAAAAAGTGAGCGCCAAATCGCGCCCATTCGGCGCAATTGATCGCAAAAAGGCTATGAGATGACTTATTCAGCCGGCGCAGCTTGGATGAACGGCAAGGTCATACCGGTATCGGAGGCCAAAATTTCGGTTTTTGATTGGGGTTTGACCCGCTCTGATATCACATATGATGTCGTCCATGTATGGGAAGGCGCCTTCTTTCGGCTGGAAGATTACTTAGACCGCTTCATAGTTTCGATGGATAAATTGCGGCTTGATGTGGGCATGAATCGCGCAGAGATAAAGGCCGCTCTGGTCGAATTGGTGGCCACATCGGGGCTAAAGTCCGCCTATGTCTCCATGGTGGCCTCCCGCGGCACACCACAGGTTCCCGGAACGCGTGATCCAAGAGCCTGCACCAACCATTTTTACGCCTGGGCAGTTCCATTCATTTGGGTGATCCCTCAGAAGGTGGCACAACGAGGTGCCCATATTTCTGTAGAAGAGAACCTGCGGCGTATCCCGCCTCACTCAGTTGATCCGACGGTTAAAAACTATCACTGGGGTGACATGACCGCCGCCATATTTAACGCATTAGATGCCGGCTACGACACCACGGTATTGCTAGACACCAACGGCTATGTAACCGAAGGGCCGGGCTTTAATATCTTTGCAGTTATTGACGGCAAAGTGCTCACACCCAGATCGGGAATGCTCGAAGGCATTTCCAGAAAAACCGTGTTGGAGATTTGCGCTGAACTTGGCATTGCCTGTGCAGAGACCGACATAAGTATTGATGAATTCCTATCCGCCGATGAGGTTTTTACCGCGACCACAGCCGGCGGCCCGGTGCCTGTGACGCGCGTGAATAAAACTATTTTGGGCAATGATGCCGTCGGCCCCATCACGGCACGCCTGCTCAAAACCTATTGGGATTGGCACAATCGAGATGATTTGACGGAGAAAATCACCTACGTTTAAGCGCCTCTTTCACCTCAGGCTTTTGAACAGCAATTGGCGCCGTTTTGATTGAATATCCTTAACAGATTGCCACTCGGCCCATTCCCCGTCACTGTGAGCCCGACAAGGGGTGTGGCGCAGATGCTTCGAACTTTAGGATTGCTTCTTGGCTGTCAACTTGCGGGGGAATTTATCGCGCGCGGGTTGGGCCTGCCTATTCCCGGCCCTGTCTTGGGCTTGGTGATTTTGCTGGCGGCTCTTGCCCTCAGGCCACCTTTGGCGAGCGCCCTGCGCCCGACGACACAAGTTATCCTGGCCCATTTGTCTTTGATGTTTGTACCTGCCGGTGTCGGGGTAATTGGCAATTTAGACGTCCTGTCATCAGATTGGGCCAGGTTGCTTATGGTTCTCACCCTGTCGACAATTTTGTCAATGCTTGTGACCGTCGCCACATTTATTGCGATGAAACGGCTCATGTACAGGGTGCAAAAATGAATGATTTTGTCAGCCTTTGGAGCTATTTATCCACCACGCCCTTGCTCTGGCTTACAGCAACAATTGCCGCCTATCTGATCGCCGAAAGCCTGGCTGCACGATTGGGAAATCCCCCCTGAGCCAACCCGGTATTGATGTCGGTCCTGCTGCTCTCACCGGCGCTTGTTTTGACCAAGACCGATTACGGCACCTATTTCGAAGGCGCACAATTTATCCATTTTTTGTTAGGGCCCGCAACGGTCGCTTTGGCTCTGCCCCTTTGGGACAACCGCGCCACGATCCAAAAATCCATGATTCCCATCCTATGCGCCCTGATCGCTGGCTCTACGGTGGCGGCAGGATCGGCCATTGTATTGGCGCAGTTTTTTGATCTCCCCCTAAGCGTCCTGCTGTCCCTCGCACCAAAATCTACCACGGCTCCCGTGGCGTTGGGCATTTCAGAAGCCGTGGGCGGCATTCCAACGCTCACAGCCGCTCTGGTTATTTTAACAGGAATCATTGGGGCAATCACCGTAACCCCGTTGATGAACATCCTGTCAATCACAGATTGGCAAGCACGGGGTTTTGCAGTGGGTGTCGCCGCCCACGGAATTGGCACGGCGCGCGCCTTCAAGGTCAACCCAATTGCCGGCGCCTATGCAGGCATTGCCATGGCACTCAACGCCTTGCTCACAAGTCTCAT
>JAKMFM010000217.1 GCA_022425445.1 Planktomarina sp. | reverse complement strand
GGCCCGGCAATACAGGCAAGAAGGGCAGCAAGTTTACGCATCCGCGGCCACCTTCATCGAAATCATACGATCCGGATTCGGCGCAGGCTCACCGCGGGTGATGGCATCCACATGCTCCATTCCAGAGGTTACGCGACCATAGACCGTGTATTGACCATTGAGAAAGTGGTTATCAGAAAAATTGATGAAGAATTGGCTATTGGCCGAATCCGGGTTTTGCGACCGAGCTGCACCGATTGTGCCGCGGTCATGGGGCAATTTGGAAAATTCTGCCCGGAGATTCGGCAGTTTTGACCCGCCGGTGCCAGCCGCGCGCAGGTTGAAGTTATCCTCCATATTGCCATGCTCCACATCGCCAGTCTGCGCCATAAAGCGATCAATCACGCGGTGAAACGCCACATTATCATATTGCCCAGTGCGCACCAAATCTTTCATCCGCGCGCAGTGCAAGGGCGCCACATCTGGCAAAAGCTCGATGGTGACTGTGCCATCTTTCAATTCCATCAAGATTGTATTTTCGAGGTCTTTGGTTTCCGTATCGGCCATTTGGGCGCTCCTTTTGATTTGCTCGGCAACCTAATGAAAATTCCAACAAAGGAAAAGACCCAACCGGTTGACCTTGGCCCGATATCGGGTGTTAACAGAGCAACTGTTAGGGAGACGGACATGAGCTGGAAAACTTTGGATCGTATGCAACTCATGGGCAAACGGGTGCTGACCCGTGTCGACATCAATGTACCGGTCGAAAATGGCCGCGTCACCGACACCACGCGTATTGATCGGATCGTACCGACCCTGCAGCATATCTTAAACGCCGGCGGCACGCCCATCCTCATTGCCCATTTTGGGCGCCCCAATGGGCAGGCCGTCGAAGCGCTCTCTTTGAAAGTCACTGTACCAGCGCTCGAGGCGGCCCTCGGGGTTCCAGTGAAATTCACCAGCCTAGAACAGGCCCGCGAGACAATTGCTTTTGCAAAAAACCAAGTGGTTTTGATCGAAAATATTCGTTTCGAACCTGGCGAAGAGCGCAATGATCCCCAATTGGCGCGACGCTTGGCAGATCTGGGCGATATTTATTGTAATGATGCCTTTTCCGCAGCCCATAGAGCCCATGCCTCTACCGAAGCTCTCGCCCGTTTACGGCCAGCCTGTGCCGGCCGCTTGATGGCGGAGGAGCTCACAGCCCTTGAGGCAGCATTGGGCAAGCCCGAGCGCCCCGTTGTTGCGGTCGTCGGCGGCGCCAAGGTCTCCTCAAAATTGGATCTTTTGAGCAATTTGGTGGGACAAGTAGATCACTTGGTGATCGGCGGCGGTATGGCCAATACATTTCTGGCCGCCCAGGGACATGATGTGGGCAAAAGCCTTTGTGAGCATGACTTGGCTCACACGGCACGGCGTATTTTAGACCAGGCGCAAGCCGCTGGTTGTGAAATTATTTTGCCCTCTGACATCGTCGTGGCGCGCGAATTTGCGGCCCATGCGCCGCATGAAACCGTTGCAGCAGAGGCCTGCCCCGATGATGCGATGATTCTAGACGCCGGACCTGAAACCGTCGCGCGGATCGGCGCATGTTTGACCAGTGCCAGTACTTTGATTTGGAACGGGCCGCTCGGCGCTTTTGAGATGCAGCCTTTCGACCGAGCCACGAATGCCGCAGCACAATCAGCCGCAACCCTGACCCAAATGGGCAAGCTCATTTCTGTCGCCGGCGGCGGCGACACAGTGGCTGCGCTCAATCAAGCCGGCGCGGCCGATGGCTTTAGCTATATTTCCACCGCGGGCGGCGCGTTTTTGGAATGGATGGAGGGCAAAGACCTGCCGGGCGTGGCGGCACTTACCGCATAAATTTACAAAGCATGCTTAATTTCAAACTGTTAGCGCCACCAATATTGCAGCTTTCTGCCAAGCGACCTAAACCCATCCCATAAGTTTAATTTTGACTGGGTAGGCCGCATGTCATATCAAGAGCAACGAGACTTAGTTTACGCGGGCCAAGGCTTTATTGCCGCCTTGGATCAAAGCGGTGGCTCCACCCCAAAAGCTCTGGCCGCTTACGGCATAGATGCTTCCTCCTTCTCCTCAGATGCCGAAATGTTTGACATGATCCACGCGATGCGCAGCCGTATTGTGCGATCTCCCGATTTTACCGGTGCCAAAGTGGTCGGCGCGATCCTCTTCGAAGACACTATGGACCGGGAATTTGATGGCCAATCAGCGCCTCAATATTTGTGGCAAAAACGTGGGGTTGTGCCATTTTTGAAAGTCGACAAAGGCCTGCAAGACACCGCCGATGGCGTGCAATTGCTCAAACCTATGCCAGATCTCGACACGCTTTTGCAGCGTGCCGCAGCATTGGGCGTATTTGGCACAAAGATGCGCTCCGTTATTCATGGGGCCAACCGCACAGGCATTTCGCAAATTGTCACGCAGCAATTTGAGGTTGGTGCGCAGATCATCGCTCAGGGTCTTGTTCCGATTTTGGAGCCAGAGGTTTCGATTGCGATTTCAGATAAAGCAGAAGCGGAAAACATGCTCCGGGATGCAATCTTAACTCATCTCGACGCTGTGCCCGCCGATCACACTGTTATGCTCAAGCTGACCCTGCCCGAGACCGCCAACCTTTATCGCCAGATATGCCAGCATCCACGCGTTCTATCGGTTGTGGCGCTTTCGGGCGGCTACAGCCGCGCAGAGGCCAATGCGCGCCTGTCCAAAAACAACAAAATGATCGCAAGCTTCTCGCGCGCGCTCACCGAAGGCCTCACCGCACAGCAATCAGATAGCCAGTTCAATCAAACCTTGGCTCAAACCATCGACGAAATCTACCGCGCCTCAACCGCCGGATAAAATCGAAAAGAAAAACGAATCAGGGGATTCACAAGGGACTCCGAGCGTGTCATACTGTCCGAAAGCCCGGCAGAGGCGTAAGGCAGTACATGGCACAGAGCAGCATCCCTCCAATTGGCCCCTTGGCCGTGACATTTGTGTCGCTGACCCTCGCCGCCTATTTCATATTCTCCGCCATTCAAGGCGATCATGGCATTTTGCGTCGGGCGGTCTACCAAGCCGAAGCCGATGGGTTGGAACGCGAATTAAACCTGCTGCAAGGCTCAATTGCCCAGCTGGAAAACAAAACCCTGCGCCTGTCCGATCACTATTTGGATCTTGATCTCTTGGATCAACAGGCCCGCGACGTTTTAGGATTCATTCGCCCTGATGAAATCGTAATTCAGTAATTTAACCTAACACTCTAAATTAAATTCATAAACCGAACAAAAAATAAATTGTTCACATTTACAATCAACCTGTGATAAAGAATAGTTTAACGCTAAACTATTTTTACGAGGTCACCATGGCGGCTAAAAAAACGAGCAAGGCAAATGTGTCAAAAGACGATTTGCTGCATTACTACCGCGAGATGCTGTTGATCCGGCGATTTGAAGAAAAAGCAGGCCAACTTTATGGCATGGGTTTGATCGGTGGCTTTTGCCATCTCTATATTGGTCAAGAAGCCGTCGTTGTCGGACTCGAAGCGGCGGCAGAAGATGGCGACAAGCGCGTCACTTCCTACCGCGATCACGGCCATATGCTGGCTTGCGGCATGGATGCAAACGGCGTTATGGCAGAGCTGACCGGTCGCAGTGGCGGATACTCCAAGGGCAAAGGCGGCTCGATGCATATGTTCTCGAAAGAGAAGCATTTCTACGGTGGCCACGGTATTGTCGGAGCCCAAGTGCCCATCGGCGCAGGCCTGGCATTCGCCGATAAGTATCTCGACAACGGCCGGGTAACCTTTGCATATTTCGGCGATGGTGCGGCCAACCAAGGCCAAGTCTACGAAACATTCAACATGGCGGCTCTTTGGGATCTTCCAGTAATTTTTGTGATTGAAAACAATCAATACGCAATGGGCACGTCACAGCAGCGCTCAACATCTTCCGCGGAAATTTACGAGCGCGGCCGCGCCTTCGGTATCCCGGGCGAGGCGGTTGATGGCATGGATGTATTGGCCGTAAAGGCCGCCGGCGAGACCGCCGTTGCCCATTGCCGATCGGGCAAGGGCCCCTATATTCTCGAGATCAAAACCTATCGCTATCGTGGCCACTCTATGTCCGACCCCGCCAAATACCGGACGCGCGAAGAGGTGCAGAAAATACGAGAAGAAAAAGACGCCATTGAGCATGTTCGCGATCTGCTGCTAACCGGCAAACATTGCACCGAAGAGGATCTAAAGGCGATCGATAAGGATATCAAAGCCGTGGTCAACGACAGCGCAGAATTTGCAAAACAAAGCCCCGAACCGGCTTTGGACGAACTTTGGACAGATATTTACGCACAGGCGGAGGCTTAACCCATGGCGATTGAAATTTTGATGCCCGCACTGTCACCGACCATGGAGGAAGGCACCTTGGCCAAATGGCTGGTTGCCGAAGGTGATAAGGTCAGCTCTGGCGATATTCTGGCTGAAATTGAGACGGACAAAGCCACAATGGAATTCGAAGCGGTCGATGAGGGGGTCATTGGCAAACTGCTGATAGCGGAAGGAACAGCCAATGTAGCCGTCAACTCTGCTATTGCCATTTTGCTGGACGAGGGCGAGAGCCTCTTTGATGCAGCCCCAACCCCAGCGGCCAGCCCAGAAGCCAGCGCGGCGGCGCAAACGGTGCCAGCACCGGCCGCATCTGCACAAGCCCCTGTTGCTGTGCAGGTTGTCGAGCAAGATTTGCCTGTAGACACGACATTTAAAAGCCTAACCGTGCGTGAGGCAATTCGCGAAGCCATGTCCGAAGAGATGCGCTCTGATGAGACCGTCTATCTTATGGGTGAAGAGGTGGCCGAATATCAAGGCGCGTATAAGATATCGCAAGGTATGCTTGATGAGTTTGGCCCAAAGCGGGTGATTGATACGCCGATTACCGAGCATGGGTTTGCCGGCATTGCTGTTGGTGCTGCCTTTGGCGGGCTGAAGCCTGTTGTGGAATTCATGACGTTCAACTTCGCCATGCAGGCAATGGACCATATCATCAACTCTGCGGCCAAGACACTCTATATGTCCGGTGGCCAAATGGGCGCGCCGATGGTGTTTCGCGGCCCCAACGGCGCGGCGGCGCGCGTCGGAGCGCAGCATAGTCAAGACTATGCGGCCTGGTATGCGCATATTCCCGGGCTCAAAGTCGTGATGCCATATTCGGCAGATGATGCCAAAGGCCTGCTCAAATCAGCCATTCGCGATCCAAACCCAGTTATCTTCTTGGAAAATGAAATTCTCTACGGCCAGAGCTTCCAAGTCCCCGACTTGCCCGATTACACCGTGCCACTTGGCAAGGCACGCATCTGGCGGGAAGGCAATGACATCACATTAGTCAGCTTTGGCATTGGTATGAAATACGCGCTGGAAGCGGCAGATCAGCTGGCCGAGATGGGCGTAAGCGCTGAGGTCATTGATCTGCGTTGTCTGCGTCCTTTGGACACCGACACGGTCGTGAATTCTGTGAAAAAGACCAACCGCTGCGTCACAATCGAAGAGGGATTCCCGGTCTGCTCAATCGGCAGCCATATCTCCTCAGTTTTGATGCAAGAGGCTTTCGATTATCTCGATGCCCCCGTCATAACCTGCACAGGCAAAGACGTTCCCATGCCCTATGCGGCCAATCTTGAGAAACTTGCCCTGGTCACCACTGATGAAGTGATGACGGCGGCCAAATCTGTCCTCTACCGTTAAGGAGCGCCCCATGGCACTTGAAATTCTTATGCCGGCCCTATCGCCCACGATG
>JAKMFM010000206.1 GCA_022425445.1 Planktomarina sp. | reverse complement strand
GCACGGTAAAGCGGTGCAAAGTCAAACGAACGCATAGGAGTATCCTTTCAAAAGCGAGTCCAATTGGGCCACCCCATTCGGGCATGGCCACATAAGTTCCAGATCCCCATTCGGGCGATCTTCATCTTAGGTGGGAAGTGGGGCGGCACAGTTCAAGAGGCATCGGTGCATAGTATAGGAAAAACCGGAGGCCTGTGGATCTCGAAGGTGACTCACACAGCAAGCGGCGATGAGGGATATGTAATATATTCCGATGCCGGTCGAGGCGAGCGGCTTCAACTTGATCCACAGTTCATGCAGGCGACGGCAAAGTTGTCTGTACCAGAAGTGGTCGCGCTGTTGATCAGCGTCTCGGCCATGCACGCGGCGGGCAGCTTGCCATTTTCAGAGTTGGCAGACGCCGGGCTTGCCAAGATCAAAAAGGCCCTTCCATCCAACAAGGTAAAAATCTGCGGGCGTTTCTTGACTGTTTGCATATTGGGCAACTTTCACCCTAGCAGGATATTTCAGATATGCGGGAAATGGCGCCCGACCTGCTTGCTGCTTTAGAGACTGCATTTATTCAACGTCAGTTCATTCGCTTTAACGACCACGACGCACGCGCTCAGAAAATGCAACGCGAGATAGGCAACCTCGTGCTTATGGCCGCAAAAAATTCGCGCCGCGGGACGCCAGGGTCACCAATTTTTCACCTGCCGCCGCGCCAAGAGAGATCGGCTCTCCAGCATGTGTGGATTTGGCAGAAATGACAGAGATTATCATTGGCGCGCCAAGGTCTAAGCGAAATACCGGTGCGCCAGAGGAGCCATAGTCCACCTCACAGCCAAATACTTGGGCCTTCTCTTTGCGCCCTAAGATGGTGCAACCTTGGTGCACCTTCGGTTTCTGACTGCGATCGTGAGCGTAAGACACCACCGCAACGCGCGTGCCACGCATCGGCATCTGTGCGACTGAAAATGGGGTGATATCGGGATGGGTGATGGGTGTGCGCAACCGCAGGATGGCCAAATCACTCGCCACCCGCCTCAGCCCCTCTTGCTCGGCAAAGGAAAAATCTGGATGCACCTTCACTGCCGCGATCTTGCGATAGGATTCGGCCTGCCCATCCTGCCAACCTGCACGAAATTCTAAATCATCGGCGTCCACAGGGGCTCCGGATTGCGCATCATAGACGCAATGCGCGGCGGTCAAGACATGCATTTCTCCGATCAATGTCGCGGTGCAAAAACCGCCGCCGGTCACATTCAGCCGCCCCACCGCCAGCCATTGCCTGTCCATATCTGTCGCCGAGGCGGTATTTGCGACCATCGCCCCCTGAAAGATAACGACAATAAGACAGATCTGCTTTAAGAAATATTGCATCCTACCTCTATCGCATCCTCAGCTCGTGTTGAAAAACCAATCCCCACCCGCTCTTGGCGGTTTTGTGACATTGGCGATACATCACGCCTGAATATAACCTGAAAAGACTATATGCCGAACCCGGCGCACCAAAGAAATCTCCAATTTGCGCAAATACACGAATTACCGCAGGATTGGCACCTGACCGGCTGCCGGTTGGCCCGATAAGGCGCGCGGTTCAGGGCCACCCGTGGCCCAATCAAGCAATTCTACCGTATGCACAATCGGAATTGACGTGCCACTGCCAATTTGCATTATACAGCCAAGATTTCCCGCCGAGATAACATCCGGAGTCTTGGCTTCCAGACTTTCAATTTTACGCGCCTTGAGTTGACCAGAAATCTCGGGCTGCATTAAATTATAGGTGCCAGCAGAGCCACAGCACAGATGGCTGTTTTCCGGCTCCAAGACCTTATATCCTACGCGACGCAATAGGTCTTTTGGATAGGTCTTAATCTGCTGCCCATGTTGCAAAGAGCAGGCCGCATGATAGGCGACCCTCAGATCTTGGCCTGGTCGTTTTGGCAGGTCGAGCTCCATCAAGACTTCGCTCACATCCCGCGCCAATTGCGCCACACCCGCCGCTTTTTTCTCCAACGGGTCGCCGGCAAACATATGTCCATAATCTTTCACAGTCGTGCCACAGCCTGACGTATTGATCACCACCGCGTCTAATCCGCGCGCTGAATCTTCCGCGGCAAAGGCTTCGATATTCACCGCCGCGGTGCGATGGCTTTCGCCCACCTTGCCCATATGATGTGTGAGGGCGCCGCAACAACCTTGCTTGAGCACTACCACTTCCGCACCATGCCGGGTGAGGAGTCGAATGGTCGCATCGTTGATATCGGTGTTCAAAGCCCGCTGCGCACAACCTGTCATCAGCGCCACCCGAAGTTTCAACTCGCCCTGGGCTGGAAAAATTTGAGCGTCATCATTGGGGCTGGGTGCAGGAATTTGCCTTGGCGCCATGTCGAGCATGGCTTTCAGCCGAGGATCGGGCATCATATGACGCAAGGGTCGTGCAATTTTTGCACCCAAGAGCGCCAGTCGAAAACGGTTTGGATAGGGCAAAACACGCGCCAGGACCCATC
The DNA here is from genome assembly GCA_022425445.1 of Planktomarina sp. Classification (GTDB taxonomy): domain Bacteria; phylum Pseudomonadota; class Alphaproteobacteria; order Rhodobacterales; family Rhodobacteraceae; genus Planktomarina. The sequence continues at coordinate 126 of JAKMFM010000206.1, read as the reverse complement.
GCAACACACGATCCGACCAGCTGCGCTGATAGGTTTGCTCGATATAGGCCCGCGCATGATCCACCAGATGCATATAGTTCACACCCGAGGGGCATGTGGTCATACAGGCCAAACACGACAGGCAGC
>JAKMFM010000192.1 GCA_022425445.1 Planktomarina sp. | reverse complement strand
ATATCATTGCCATTGCCCTGATCTGGATTGCTTTGGTCTTTTATTGGTTGGCGGTGTTTAGGGCGGAGCGTAAGACGGTTTCGATCTCATCTACCGTTTGAGCCACACAAAATAGGTTCCGCAAACTCGCATCGGCAAAGCCCGAAGCAATCAGGTGATCGACCATCGTGAGCATGGGTTGCCAGTAGCCTTCAATATTGGCCACAACAATGGGCCGGCTGTGCAGACCCAGCTGTGCCCAGGTCAGGACTTCAAAAAATTCGTCCAATGAGCCTGCCCCGCCTGGCAGCAATACCACTGCATCACTGTTGATAAACATCAATTTTTTGCGGCTGTGCATATCGTCTGTGACAATGAAACGATCAAGGTCGTGCTTGCCAACTTCCTTTTGTATCAGGTGCTCTGGAATCACGCCAAACGTTGCGGCGCCAGAGGCCTGCGCGCTATCGGCCACGGCCCCCATTAAACCGACATCTCCAGCACCATAGACGAGGCGCCAGCCATTTTTTGCTAAGATGTGGCCTAAATCTCGCGCGGCCTGTTCAAAAGCGGCATTATTTCCTACGCGCGCGCCACAAAAAACACAAATTGACTTGGACATATTAAGGAATTCCTTAGTTCTTGCTGGACAGGTTATTTGTGACTGATAGCATATGACAGTGACTGGGGGAATGCAGGTAAATGACCATGACCGATAAGAACAAAGTGACCGCAAAATCGCGCAATACAGCGGCAATTTTTGCTGGGGTGATAGGTCTGATCGTGCTCTGGTGGTTTTATCCACAAATTCGCGCCGCTGTGGATCCTGTGCGTGAGGCCTCCTCTGTTGAGGACGCTGTGATGCCTGCTGCTGAAACGAGCGATGCGGCCGCTGAGCCAAAGCCTACGGCGGACATTGAGGCCGCCACCGACAGTTCAAGCGGCGAGGATGCAGAGGCCGCACTGGAGCTGGCTACCTCTGAGTCCGCGTCAGAGGAGGCGGTAAGTGAAAGTCAAAGCGTTGAGGCCAGTTCTGCTGCGCCTGCTGACCCATTGAGCAGCAAATTGGCCACGCCAAAGTTCGATATTGTGCGCATTGAGATTGATGGCTCTGCACTCATTGCTGGTCAAGCGGAAGGTCGCGGCTATGTGGTTTTGAGCGTAGATGGCGTTGAACAGCCAGAGGCGCGCGCAGATTTGAACGGTAACGGGCAATTTGTCATTTTCGCCTTTCTCCCGTCGACAGCTGATCAGCAAAGCCTAAAGCTGCACCTTTATGCTGAGGATGGATCCGGTCCCGTTGCTTCGGTACAAACGGTTTTCGTCGCGCCAGCAACGGTTGTGTCTTCTGGCTCAGAGAGCGCCGCGGCCGCCGTTGAGGAGGAGGTCGCAGCGTCGGAGAATCCTGAAGCTGAAACTGAGATGGCCTCAACGGAGGCAAAATCCACCAACTTAGAGGCGGATGCAGCTCCAGTGGCTGAAGCGGATGCGGCCCCCGGTGCTGAGGAAGTCACAGCGTCCAAGGCGCCTGAATCTGAAGCCGAGCTGGCGTCCACCGACAAGGGGTCATCCAACGCGGAAGCGACTTCAGCGCCTGCAACGGTCATTCTTGCTGATGAAGATGGCGTGCGGGTTTTGCAGGACGGAGCGCCCACTGAGGTCGCGCCTGCGGTTACAATTGACACAATTTCTTATAGCTCAAATGGCGACGTGATTTTAGGTGGCCGCGGGCAAGCTGGTAATTTCGTTCGAATTTATCTGGACAACCAGCCTATTGCCACAAGTGAAATAGCTGCGGATGGCTATTGGGCCGTAGAATTGAGCGATATTGAGCCGGGCATTTACACTCTGCGGATTGATGAGTTGAACCCATCTGGGGATGTGGTGTCACGCGCAGAAACGCCGTTCAAACGCGAGGCTGCTGAAGAACTGGCTGAGTTGATGGCCGTGGAAACTCAGGCAGAGGAGCCGCGCGTCGAGGTGCCGTCTGAGAGCGCCGTTGTTGCCAAAGCAGAGGCGGAGGAGGCGCAGCGGCCGGCCGTCGTGCAGGTTGAACCTGAGACTGCGCCCGAAAAACCCCTCGCGCAAACTGTGACGCAGGTTGAAGTTAATGTTCAGCCTGAAGTGGCTGCGCTGGACGGACAAGTTGAGCAAAGTTCGAATGGTGGATCTGCAGTGGTCGAGGAGCTGCCAGCGGAAACGGCCCCGGCCCTGCGTGCACCATCAAAGAAATTCCGGGTGCGAACCGTGCAACCGGGATCTACGCTTTGGGCCATTGCCAAAGAGAGCTACGGTGCGGGCATTGAATATTTCAAAGTCTTTGAAGCCAATAAAGAACGTATCCGCGACCCGGATTTGATCTATCCCGGTCAGGTGTTTGAAATTCCAGACTGAGAGCCATGGCAAGGCTAAACTCCAAGGGTAAGGAATTGTGAAATCGTGAAAAGTCTTGGCACCTCAGAGGAAGCCCAGGGGCGCCGGATAGAGATTGGCGTTGTGCGCCGTGTGCTGCCGTATCTCTGGCCGAAGGGGCAGGCTTGGGTCAAATGGCGTGTTGTGATCGCTGTGGCCAGTTTGATCTTGGCCAAGCTTGTGGCTGTGGCCACACCCATGATCCTTGGCGCTGCGGTCGACAGCCTGTCGGGGGAGGATGCGGGGCATTCGCTGTTGATGCTAGGCGCCGGCGGTCTGACCATCGCTTACGGCCTGTCACGGGTCCTGGACAGCGGCTTTCAACAACTGCGGGACGTGGTCTTTGCCAAAGTTGGGCAGCGCGCTTTGCGGCGAGTTGGGCTGGCGACCTTTCAACATATTCACAATATGTCGCTGCGCTATCACCTCAGTCGGAAGACCGGGGGGCTGAGCCGTGTCATGGAGCGTGGGGTTAAGGGCGTTGCGTTTTTGCTGCGTTTTTTGTTGTTTTCGATTGGTCCATTGGTCTTGCAGCTGGTGCTGATTTCCGGCGCGCTGGCCGCCTTTTTTGATCTGCGCTATTTGATTGTCATTGCAGTGGCAATTGTCACCTATGTGTGGTTCACCGCAGTTGTGACCGAATGGCGGGTCAAAATTCGTAAACAGATGAACGATCAAGACAATGATGCCAATCAAAAGGCGATTGATTCTTTGTTGAATTTTGAAACGGTGAAATATTTCGGCGCGGAAGCTCGAGAGGCGGCGCGTTATGATGCCGCCATGCAAGGCTATGAAACAGCGGCGCTGAAGACCTCCTATTCGCTTGGGGTGATTAACATCGGGCAAGCGCTGATCATCAACACGGCCATGGTGGTTGTGATGTTAATGTCTGTACAAGGGGTGGCAAATGGGACGATAAGTGTCGGCGGATTTGTGGCCGTAAATGCCTATATCATGCAGGTTATGATGCCGCTGAACTTTCTGGGATTTGTCTACCGAGAAATCCGCCAAGCACTGGTGGATATGTCCGAAATGTTCAGCCTCTTGGAGCAATCACCAGAGGTGCAAGATAAGCCAGGTGCCCCGCCTTTGCGTGTGTCGGGTGGACGGATTGAGTTTCGGGATGTACATTTTTCCTATGATCCTGAACGGGCCATTCTCAAGGGCGTGGACCTGACGGTTGAGCCGGGGCAAACACTGGCCATCGTGGGACCGTCGGGTTCGGGAAAATCTACCATTGGCCGCTTGCTGTTCCGCTTTTATGACGCGTCCTCTGGCGCAGTCTTGATTGATGGGCAGGATATCCGTGACGTGTCTCAAAGCAGTCTACACGATGCCATTGGTGTTGTGCCGCAGGATACGGTTTTGTTTAACGATACCATCAATTACAACATCGCCTATGGCCGTGATGCGGCGACACCTGCTCAGATTGAACAGGCGGCAAAGGCGGCACAAATTCATGCGTTCGTGGAAAGCCTGCCCAAAGGCTATGATACGATGGTCGGTGAACGTGGGCTGAAGCTCTCTGGTGGCGAAAAGCAACGTGTGGGCATTGCCCGCAGCTTGTTGAAAAATCCGCCGATTTTGCTTTTGGATGAGGCGACTTCAGCGCTGGACACGCAAACGGAGCATGAAATCCAGGAAAGTTTGATCCAAATGGGGCAGGGGCGGACGGTGATGATCATTGCCCATCGGCTCTCTACCGTCGTCCATGCGGATTGCATCGTTGTGCTTGAACAGGGGCACATCGTCGAAGTCGGCAGCCATGATGCACTATTGGCGCAAGAGGGGCGCTATGCCCATTTGTGGCATCTACAGCTGTCGGAAGAGAGCTCAGGCGCTCTGTGAGCTATTCTGCAATTCTGTGCATAAAACCCATGTCGCTTGGCCCGCCCATCTAGGCGCGGCTTGACATTTGCGACATCTTTGAATGGTGAAGGCGCCTATTTAATAAAAACCTGTGGTTAAACTGCCAGCCGCGACTATGGTTCGAACAGGCTCTGATTTGGCCGCAAGCCACCGGCGCGCTTTATTTGGGCGCGCCGCTGTCGATCAAATCTGCATCTTCCCAAGAAATTTCACGCCCGCGGAGCTTTTTGGCCGAGCGCCTAAGGCGGAAATCTTCACGGATGCGCCGCCCCTCTGCGGTCCATCCGCCGGCCCGTAGGGCCATTGCAGCGCCATAAGCCCCCGAGACCATCCAGATCCGCAGCGCCAGCATAGCAGGGGTGAAGACCAAGGTCAGCAAGGTGGCAATTCCGAGACCAAAGACAACGGCCGTGGCCAGCTGTTTCCACCACAGAGCCGTCGGTGCATCGATGGTATAACCCCCGCCGATAAAATCTAGGCTGAGGCCGAACATCATAGGTGTGAGCCCGGCCATCGTCGTGATGGTGGTGAGCAAAACCGGCCGAATACGCGCCTCTGCTGTGCGGATGATGGCCTCCAGCCGCGGCATATAAGAGCTATATTCTTGATAAGTATCGATTAAAACGATGTTGTTGTTGACCACAATACCCGCCAAAGCGACAATTCCTGTGCCGGTCATGATGATTGAAAAGGCTTGATCCATAACCAACATCCCAATCAGCACGCCCGTTGTAGATAAGACCACCGCCAGGAGAACCAAAACCGAGTTATAGATGGAATTGAATTGTGCCAGCAGGATGATGAACATCAGGCCCAAGGCGCCCAAAAAGGCGTTTTGCAAAAAGGCGCCGCTTTCAGCCTCGTCTTCCTGATCTCCGGTCCATTCCCATTCAATACCCGCGGGCATTGGGCTGCTTTGAAGCCAAGCGGTGATTTCCTCGATTCGTTCCGCGGGGGTCATTTTGACCTCGCGGGGCACACCCGCAGCATTTGTGACGGTTTTTAAAGCATCACTGCGCACTCCGGCCTTAACGTCGAAATAGCGTTGTTGATCGACGCGCGTGATCTGCCCCAATTTGGCAACAGGCTTGCGGGAGATGAAATTGGACAGAGGGATCAGCCCATTTGGCGTGCGGACTTTCAGCGTATCAAGCGTCGATAAAACGCGGTCAGTTTCGGGCAAACGCACGCGGATATCGATTTCTTCATCTGAGCTATCCACACGCATGGTGTCGAGCAAAATGCCCCGTGTGACCAATTGCACCATGGCGCCGACCGTTGCCACATCGGCCCCATAGCGCCCGGCTTCCTGCACATCCACATCAATTTGCCAGTCGATACCGGGCAGGGGCAGGGTGTCTTCAACGGCGATCAATCCTTCGGTCTGCTCGAATTTTGTCCGCGCCAGAGCCGTGGCCTGCAACAGGCTGTCCCAATCGTCACCTTTGAGCCGCAGATGCACGGGTTTGGCCGATGCCGGCCCCATGGCAAGGTTGAGGATTTGACTGCGCACGCCGGCTATGCCGTTGAGTTGCTCTTGCAAATTGTTCAGCACCAAATTTCCATCATATCCATCCTCTATCTGGGAAGAGGTCCAGGGGATGAAGCCAAAAATTTTGCTATTTGATTTCTGCGATGGGCGATCTTCCCAGGGGATCAATTCGATCTGCGCTTGCCCGATGGTGTCGAGTGGTGCGCCCGCCCCGCCCGTATTGGCGTTCAACCCGCCTTCTCCCGCAAAGGCGAAAGTGCTTTGAACGCCGGGGGTGTTGATAATGATGTCTTCCGCCTGTTTCAGTAAGTTATCTTTTTCTTGCAGTGATAGATTGCCACGCGCCTGAATATAGACAATGGCTTGCTCTGGCTCTGTAGCGACAAAAAATTCGACGCCTTTGTTGTTTTGGCCAAAATATTGGAAGGTGGTGATAACGAAGAAAATCACTGCCGCCAAAGAGACGACGGGCATGACCGGGTTACCGGTGATGAACTTGATGAAATAGCCAAAAGCCGTGCGCTGATGCCCCCCCTTGACCCGCGCCTTGTTTGCGCGAAATTCAACAGAGCCCATGACGATCGAAGCAACAACGGCGCCACATAAAAACAATGTGATCCCAAGCGCGGTCCCGCCAAGACCTTCGGGGGCTTGCCCGCCAAATAGATAGCCAGGGTTGAGAAGCTGCATTGCGCCAACAAACAGCCCATAGAGAGCGATGGGCACCAAAACGGCGCGGACCAAGAGGGGTAGGCGGCGGAGGCTGTCAGAGGCCGTGCCGAATTTTTGGCTCAAAGCGCCAGAAACGCCGCCCAAAACCGGCAGGTATATCAACGCGACGACCAGCGAAGCGGAGAGTACAAAAATCAATGTGACCGGCAACATGCCCATAAATTGCCCCGGCACGCCCGGCCAAAAGAGCATCGGCAAGAAAGCACAAAGGGTCGTTGCGGTAGAGGAAACAATCGGCCAGAACATGCGTTTGGCTGCATCGCCATAGGCCTGCATCGGCCCGGCGCCCTCGGAGATGCGTTTATCGGCGTATTCGACAACCACAATGGCCCCATCGACCAACATCCCCACAGCCAAAATCAGCCCGAACATGACGATGTTTGAAATCGAAATTCCCATAACCGCCAGAAAGGCAAAGCAAAGCAAAAACGAGGTGGGAATGGCAAACCCCACCAAAAAAGCGGGACGCGATCCCAGCGCAGCCAGAACCACAATCATCACCAGGGCGATGGCAGTGAGGACTGAGCCTTCGAGCTGTTTGACCATACTGTCCACATTCCGCGATTGATCATTGGAAGTGCTGACTTGGATGGCATTTTGCAGCTCGACGGGCCAAAGCGCAGTCTGTTTTGCCACTTCGTCGCGAACCAGATTGGCTGTGTCAATCAGGTTGAAGCCTTTGCGCTTGACGACCTGAATAGCGACGGTGGTTTCGCCATTAAAGCGGGCGGTGCCGGTGCGATCGGCGAAGGTTAGGCGAATGTCGGCGATATTGCCGAGGGTCACAACCCGGTCACCATTGATCTTGACCGGCAGAGTGTAAACGTCGACGGGCGCGTTAAAGGAAGAGGGAATCTTAACCGAAAAGTTGGAATTTTCTGTGTCAACAGAGCCGGCGGGGATCAGTTGGTTGTTGTTGACCACCACGCCAATCAGTTCGCCCGCCGTCACATTATAGGACTCCAACTTTAAAGGGTCGATCAAAACTTCCAACATCTCGTCGCGGTGCCCGGTCAACCCGGCGCTCAAAACTGGCTCAAGCCCTTCAATCCGATCCTGAAGATCTTGCGCAACCTTCAGCAATGTGCGCTCAGGTACGGATCCCGACAGGGAGATGATGATGATAGGAAATTCAGAGAAGTTAAACTCGCTGATCGAATAGGTATCGCCGCCATTGGGGAATTTGGTTTGCGCATTGCCCATGCGGTCGCGCACATCGGCGATGATTTTGGTTTTATTCCACCCAAACTCAAACTCCAACACGACGTTGGCATAGCCATCCACGGCCGTGGCGGTTAACTTTTTGAGCCCATCCAAATCCGACAGTTCTGTTTCCATTGGCTTGATGAGGAGTTTTTCGCTGTCTTCCGCTGAAATGCCTTGGAATGGCATGGAAATGATAAGAGCGGGGATTTCAATATCTGGCTCGCCTTCCTTGGGCAAAACCGCATAGGCAAAGGTACCCACAGCTAAGGACAGCAAGATGAAGGCCAGCACCATGCGTGCGCGGGCGATGGCCCAATCGACCAAACCGGTCATTGTGTTGCCTCCGCAATGCTTGGATCGACGATCACCCCATCTGTAACAAACTCTTGGCCAACAACAATTACATTCGCCTCACGCGGCAGTCCGGTGACCCAAACCCCTTGCGCGGTGTCGCGGATCAAGGTGACCGGGACGAAGCGCACAGTATTGGCATCGCCCAATACCCGCAGCCCCAAAGTGCCAGTGTCATTCAGGGTTAATGCGGAGCCTGGCAAAAGATGCGCCAGCGTGCCCTGGGCCGAAATTGTGATATCGGCGGTTTGCCCGGCGCTGACGCTTAGATCTTCATTGGGGACGGTGACCTCTATTTGGAATGTGCGCGTGACCCGATCGGCTGAACGCGAAATGAAACTCACCTCGCCAAAAATCTTGCGTCCATCCACCAACCGCGCTTCTGCTATGGCGCCGATTTTTACATGTTGCACCGCCATTTCTGGTACGAATCCCACAAGTTTTATCGGATCGAGCTGTAAAACCGTGGCGCAAAGACCGCCAGGCTGCAAAAGACTGCCCAACTCGGCTGTGTCCGATTCCAAAATGCCATCGAAAGAGGCGCGGATGACCAGACGCGAAATTTCTTTTTGCGCCAAGGCGACCGCAGCTTCGGCTGACTGTATGCCGGCGAGCGTTGATTGCAAACCCGACTGGGCCGCAGCCACGCCTGCGCGGGCGGTTTGCGTCGCCGCTGTGGCGCTGGCTACACGCGACTCAGAGGCGAAGCCGCCCTGTGACAGTTTCTCAGCTGCCCGATCGTTGATTAAGGCCTCTTGCAAACGGGCCTCGGCCTCGATGACGCGGGCCTCAGCTTCTGGCACCCGCGCGCGCGACTCGGCCAAACGTGCTTCCGTTTCCGCTAAGGAAACGCCACGCGTGCCGGGGTCAATTTCACACATTGGTTGATCGGCCCGCACAGTGGCCCCCTTGCGCAGAGGTTTAGAGATTATGCGGCCGCTGGTTTCTGCGCGCAAATCGACCTGGCGTGTCGCGCGCGTCTCTCCGCGGACGGTTACGGCGCTGTCGACATTCTGTGCGATGGAGGGCAAAACAGCCACTGATACAATCGGAGCGCTGTTTTGGGAGGGCGCCGCTGTGGGAGCCGGCTGGGCCGCCAGTTCGGGCGTCTCGCTTTCATCGGTGCCAAAGCTCAGCAGAACATCTCTTTGAAAAACGAACAAGTAGATAACTGCAGCTACCAAAATGGCTGTCAAAATTGGAAAAATGCGCATGCGTGCCTCTCGTGCCGGGAATTCAAAAGCGGTCCATTTAAGTGGCCTATCTATGCCAATTTTGCTGAGGCACAAGGGAACCAGTGTGAAATATGCGCTGAAAATCAGCGAAATGGACGGCATATCCGAGTATTATTCACATGTTTAACAATTCTTAACCTTCAAAGGGCTTGTGGGATATGGTTGGTTTTGCCTATACATCGTGAAAATAGATAGAGGCTGGCAGATGTCTAATACCGATAGTTTTATTGACGAAGTCACGGAAGAGGTGCGCCGGGATCGCTTGTTTGGCTATTTTCGTCGCTACGGCTGGATTCCTGCGGTTGTGATCGTCGCCCTTGTGGGTGGCACTGCCTATAACGAATGGTCCAAAGCGCAAGTGGCACAGGTGGCCCAGGCACGCGGTGATGCTTTGCTGTACGCTTTGGCGCTTGAAGATCTGGCCGAACGCAAGGTGGCTTTGAATGCAATGGCCCGTGAAGGCGAGGATGCGCTTGTGGCCAAATTACTGGCGGCGGGCGTTGATGCAGAGCAGGCAGCGGATCTGCTCAAATCGGTCGCCAATGACGACACGCAGCCCCGATACATCCGAGATCTCGCCCGCTTGAAAATGGCCAGCACAGACGGTGCTGTCTCTATCGAAGAGGCGGCGGCGATCCTTATGGAGTTGTCCGAGCCTGGTGGGCTTTATCGCAACGTGGCGACGGAACTTTTAGCGGCGCTGGAGTTGCAGCGCGGCGATACAGAAGCGGCTCTGGCGCTTTTGCAAGCCCATATCAAAGATGCCGATGCAAGTCCGGAGCAAATTCAGCGTATGGCGGAATTAATCGTGGCTCTTGGGGCAATCCCGGAGTTGGCAAATTAAACTTTTTCTGTTAATGTTTCGTTAAAATAATAACAAAGCTGAATTCATCACATCGGAGCAGGAGACACGCATGGGATTAAAAGCCGTGCTCTACATCGGACTTTTGGGCTTGGGCGTTGGATGCTCCAACAGCGATCCGCGTTTGCAAGGCGAGCGTCAACTGCTTGATGGCACGGTTTTTGTGGAAACCGACGCGCGCTTTTTGGCGGAAAACCTGCCTGATTTGAGGTTGCCGCAACCGCAGCCTGTGCCAGCTTGGACCCATCAAGGTGGCAACGCTCAACATATTGCCACGCATGCGGAGCTGCCCGCAGAACTGACATTGCGCTGGTCGCGCCAGATTGGTGCGGGAGATGCCAAGCGGCATCAAATTTCCGCCGCGCCGGTGGCGCAGGACGGGCAGCTCTATACGATTGACAGCCAATCGATGGTCACAGCGCTTGATGAGACCGGTAGCATTCTTTGGCAGACGAAACTTGGGCGCTCATCTGATCAGTTGACAGATGCCTCCGGTGGTGGGTTGGCTGTGCGTGGAACGCAGCTTTTCGTCACGACGGGGTTTGGCACGGTTGTCGCCTTGAACACCGCGTCCGGTGCTCAGCTTTGGTCTCAAGATCTAGCAAGCTATGGTGGCGCCTCTCCAACCGTTTATGAAGATTTACTCTATATCGCGGCCCGAGATGGCGCGGCTTGGGCCATTGATACCACCAATGGACGGATCGAGTGGCAACTTGCCGGTCCGACGGTTGCGGTCAGTCACACCGGCGGGCCGGGACCGGCGGTTTCGGACAAATATGCAGTATTTCCTTTTGGCTCGGGTGATGTATTGGCCTCCTTCCGCAGGGGTGGGCTGCGGTCCTGGAGCTCTGGTCTTTCCGGGGCTCGCTTGGGCCTGGCCTCCACGCAGGTGAGAGATTTGACAGGCCAGCCGGTCATTGAGGGCGGATCTGTCTATTTGGCCAGTTCTGTGGGGCGCATGGCGGCGGTCGATCTCAATACGGGGCTGCGGATTTGGACTGCAAAACAAGGCAGTAAAGGCCATATTCTCATAGCCGGCAGCGCAGTTTTCGCAGTCAGTGATGCCAGTAACTTGATCCGCCTGTCTAAAGATGATGGGACATTGATGTGGTCCACACCTTTGCCAGAATTCACGAAAAAGCGCGTGAATTCTCGTGCAAAAATCCATGCCCATTACGGTCCAATCTTGGCGGGGGGGCGTTTGATCTTAGCGTCATCTGATGGGCTTATCCGGAAATTCAACCCGGCCGATGGGACGTTAGTCTCGACGGTCGAATTGCCCGGTGGTGCGGCTAGTGCGCCGATTGTGGTCAATGGCGCGCTCTACGTTTTAAATACCAAAGGTGATCTACTGGCTTTCCGTTGAACAAAACTTGGTGTAACGGTCGCCTCTAATCAACCGAAAGTGGGCCCCTATGTCCTTTACTCTGGCTATTGTTGGCCGTCCAAATGTTGGAAAATCCACGCTGTTCAACCGCTTGGTGGGGCGAAAGCTCGCTTTGGTGGACGATCAGCCGGGGGTGACTCGCGATCTGCGTGAAGGCGAAGCGCGTTTGGGGCATTTGAAATTTACCGTGATTGATACGGCCGGATTGGAAGAGGCCACAGATGAAAGCCTGCAAGGGCGTATGCGCCGCTTGACAGAGCGGGCGGTCGGCATGGCTGACGCTTGCCTGTTTATGATTGACGCCCGCGCAGGTGTCACGGCCACAGATGAGGTGTTTGCCGATATTTTGCGCAAGAAAAATGCGCATGTATTTCTTGCCGCCAATAAGGGCGAGGGCCGTGCGGCAGATGGTGGGGTCATCGAAGCCTATTCGCTGGGACTGGGAGAGCCTTTGCGCTTATCTGCGGAACATGGCGAGGGCATGAGTGAACTGGCGACGATGCTGACCCCACTGATTGATGCCGCTGAGGAGAAAGCCAAGGAAGAGGCTCCTGAGGTCGATATTGATTTGCCAGAGGGCGATGAGCAGGAGGAATATCGCCTGCCAACCGTGCAAAAACCGCTGCAAGTTGCGGTCATCGGACGGCCAAATGCGGGGAAATCTACGCTCATCAATAAAATCTTGGGTGATGATCGCCTATTGACCGGACCCGAGGCCGGTATCACGCGGGATGCGATTTCCTTGACCTTGGATTGGGGCGGCGTGCCGACGCGGATTTTTGACACCGCCGGAATGCGCAAAAAAGCCAAGGTGCAGGCCAAACTGGAAAAACTATCGGTCAGCGATGGGCTGCGTGCGGTAAAATTTGCCGAGGTTGTCGTGGTTTTGCTCGATGCCGATATTCCTTTTGAACAGCAAGATCTTCGGATTTCGGATCTGGCAGAACGCGAGGGCCGCGCGGTGGTATTGGCGGTAAATAAATGGGATCTTGAGCCGGAAAAACAGGCGAAACTCCGTGTGCTGCGCGAATCTTTCGAGCGGCTTTTGCCCCAGTTGCGGGGCGCGCCTTTGGTGACGGTATCTGCCAAGACTGGCAAGGGGCTTGATCGGCTGCAACAGGCGGTAATGCGGGCGCATGAGGTGTGGAATCGCCGTATTCCCACAAGCCATCTCAACCGCTGGCTGGCCGGCATGGTTGAAGCGCATCCGCCCCCGGCGCCCGGCGGGCGTCGGATAAAGCTGCGCTATATGACCCAAGCAAAAACGCGGCCACCGGGCTTTGTCGTGATGTGTTCCTATCCGGATAAAATCGCAGAAAGCTATTCGCGCTATCTGGTGAACGGGTTGCGTGAAGATTTTGACATGCCAGGCACGCCGATCCGGCTTTGGATGCGCGGGCAGGGCGATCAGAACCCCTATAAAAACAAAAAGAAATCTACGCCATCGCGGTTGCGAAAGCATTTGGACAAAAAACCCTTTAAATAGGGTTTTTGCCAGATCTTAGCGGATATGCTTGAATGTTGCGGCTTAGAGCAACTGCGCTGACATGCTCTACGCGAGGGTTCCGTCTGCGGCGATCTTGGTGGCATTGCCCATATAGGGGCGTAATACGTTCGGGATAGCCACAGAGCCATCGGCCTGCTGACCATTTTCCAGCACAGCAATTAAGCACCGCCCCACCGCAAGGCCCGAGCCGTTCAATGTATGAACAAACTCCGGCTTTCCGCCGCCTGCAGGGCGAAAACGCGCATTCATGCGGCGGGCCTGGAAATCTCCGCAAACCGAGCAAGAGCTGATTTCGCGATAAGCATTCTGTCCGGGCAACCAAACTTCGATGTCATGGGTGCGCCGGGCACCAAACCCCATATCTCCAACGCAAAGCGCAACGGTGCGATAGGGCAATTCCAAGCGCTCTAAAATCCCTTCGGCGCATTTGGTCATACGGTCAAGCTCCGCACGGGAGTGATCAGGATGGGTGACAGAGACCATCTCCACCTTTTCAAATTGATGCTGGCGCAGCATCCCTGCGGTGTCGCGCCCCGCGCTGCCGGCTTCTGATCGAAAACACAGAGAATGGGCCGTATAGCGGCGTGGCAGCTGGGTTTCGTCTAGGGTAAGGCCGGCGACGATATTGGTTAAGGTCACTTCAGAGGTTGGGATCAGCCACCAGCCATTGGTGGTTTGATAACTGTCCTCGGCAAATTTTGGTAATTGCCCGGTGCCACGCATGGCCTCATCGCGCACCAGGACGGGTGTATTGGTTTCGGTCAAATCATTTTCATTCACATGGGTGTCGAGCATGAACTGCGCCAATGCCCGGTGCATGCGGGCGATGGCACCTGAGAGAATTACAAAGCGGCTGCCGGATATTTTTCCGGCGGTTTCAAAGTCTAAACCGGCTTGCGTGGCGGGCAGCTCAAAGTGCTCTTTCGGTGCAAACTCAAAGCTTGCCGGCGTGCCCCAGCGGTTAATTTCGACATTATCGGCTTCATCGGCCCCATCGGGCGTGTCCTCATAGGGCAGGTTGTCAATGCCCATCAGCACATCTGTCAAGGCCTCGTCCTTAGCCTTGGCCTGCTCGGTTAGATGGATCATTTGCGCCTTTTTTTCACTTACCAAGCCGCGCAGCCGCTCGAATTCGGCCTCGTCACCTTTGGCCTTGGCGGCGCCAACCTGTTTGCTAGCGCTGTTAATTTCAGCTTGAGCGGCCTCCGCTTCTTGGATGCAAGCCCGGCGTTCTGAATCCAGAGCTAGGATTTGAGATGAGACCGACACTTTGCCACGGCGCGCGAGGGCGGCGTCAAAGGCAGCGGGGTTTTCGCGGATCGCACGGATGTCATGCATCTCTTATCTCCTAAATCAAGAATCACTGGCCTGTTTATGCCGAAACCAGAGCGGAGGGTCACGGAACAATTTTGCTATTTGGTTGCGGGGTGAAATGGCGCTGCAACACTGGTTGAGGCAGCGCTTGCAAAAAAACGGCAAACTTACCAGCAGGACGCCTACAGTCCCTTGCAAACTGGCCCCCTAAACCATAGGTTCTGTCAGAACTTGCGGCGCGGTGCCGTGTGACGAAATATATGGGGTCATTATGGACACTTTAAGCACATTCATGTTTCCGATGCTCATCATTGGTATTTTTTATTTGTTGGTATTCCGCCCGCAGCAAAAGAAGATGAAAGAACATCAAAACATGGTGAACGGCCTGGCCAAAGGCGACGAGGTTGTGACGGCCGGCGGCTTGATCGGTAAAGTGACGAAAGTCAAAGCGGACAGCAATGAAATTGAAGTTGAGCTTGCCAAAGACATACGCGTGAATGTGGTACAAGCCACCATCGCCGATGTGCGCAGCAAGTCCAAGCCTGCCAGCTAAACCCTTCAGCGCGTTAAGACAGGCCTGAGGCCGGGAGCTAAGAGATGTTGCATATCGAAGGTTGGAAGCGGGTCGTGATTTGGGCGACCTGCGCGCTTGGTCTCCTGTTTGCCCTGCCCAATGGCTTCTACGGCCAAGTTGAATCTTACAATGATGCCCAAGAGGCGGGGCGGGAGGCCACAGGCTGGCCGTCTTTCCTTCCGTCTGGGTTGGTGAACCTCGGACTTGATTTGCGCGGTGGCGCGCATTTGCTCGGCGAGGTGAAACTTGCGGAAGTCTACACCACTCGGCTTGAGGGCTTCTGGCCAGAAGTGCGCAATGTCCTGCGCAACGAGCGTGCGACGATCGGTGCGATCCGCCAGCAAGAGGGCGGTGTGGGCGAGCTGGTGGTGCGTATTGGCAATCCTGAACAAATGGATCGCGCCATAGAAGTGGTGCAAACTTTGGCGCGCCCTGTGACCTCCCTCACCGGTGGGATGACAGATGACATTGTCGTGACAGCTCTTGGAGATAATTTGACCGTCACCCTGTCAGAGGCCGAAAAATTGGCCACTGATGAGCGGACCATGGCGCAATCGCTGGAGATTATTCGCCGCCGGGTGGATGAAGCGGGCACGCGCGAGCCGACCATCCAACGCCAAGGCAATGATCGGATCCTGATCCAGGTGCCTGGACTTGGGTCGGCGCAAGAGCTCAAGGATCTGATCGGTGTCCCTGCGCTTCTGACGTTTCAAACTGTCGTGGGCCAGACGAGCAACCCAAATGGGGCAGCCGGCGTGGGCAATGAGCTGGTGCCTTCAGCGAATAACGAAGAGCTTTATTACATCCTGAGCCGCAGTCCGGTGGTTACAGGCGAAGAGCTGACCGACGCACAGCCCTCTTTTGATCAAAACGGCCGCCCGGCGGTAAACTTTCGTTTTAACACATCGGGCGCACGGAAATTTGGGCAATACACCAGCGATCATATTGGAGATCCCTTTGCGATTGTCTTGGATAATGAGGTGATTTCTGCCCCGGTTATTGAATCGGCCATAACCGGAGGTTCGGGCATCATCACCGGGAGTTTTGATGTCGCGGAAAGCACGCGCCTGGCCACCTTGCTGCGCGCCGGCTCATTGCCTGCGAGCTTAGAGTTTCTTGAAGAGCGCACGGTAGGGCCGGAATTGGGCCAAGACAGTATTGATGCCGGAAAAATCGCCTGTCTCGTTGGCTTTGCTGCTGTTTTGATCTTTATGTTCCTTTCCTATGGCACCTTCGGACTCTTCGCCAATATAGCATTGTTGATCAATGTTGGGCTGATGTTTGGCCTTTTGTCTATGATCGGTGCCACGCTGACACTGCCGGGGATTGCGGGAATTGTCCTGACCATCGGTATGGCGGTGGATGCCAATGTGCTTGTGTTTGAACGCATTCGCGAGGAACTGAAAACCGCCAAAGGACCAGCGCGGGCCATTGAACTGGGCTATGAAAAAGCGCTTTCAGCCATTGTTGATGCCAACATCACGACATTTCTGACGGCGGCCATCCTGTTCATTATGGGGGCCGGCCCGGTCAAAGGCTTTGCAGTCACGCTGGGTCTGGGGATTATCACCTCTGTGTTCACAGCGATCTTTGTGACGAGAACTATGGTTGTGATCTGGTTTGAACGGCGCAAGCCAAAAACGCTGGAGGTTTAGGTGATGCGGTTAAGATTGGTAAAACGGCAAACAGTTTATGATTTCTTCGACAAGTGGAAACTTTGGCTCGGTCTGTCGGCATTGCTCGTGGTTCTGTCCATTGCCTCAACCGTGACCCAGGGGTTGAATTTTGGCATTGATTTCAAAGGTGGCACAACCATCCGTGCGGAAAGCAGCACGCCGATTGATGTGGCAGCATACCGCCAAACAATTGAGCCGCTCGCCCTTGGTGATGTGTCTATCGCCGAGGTCTTTGACCCCAGCTTCCGTGAGGATCAGCATGTGGTGCAAATCCGCATCCAAGCGCAAGACGGGCAGGAGGCAGTGGCCTCGGATGTCGTGGTACAACTTGAAACCATGTTGCGTAGCATTGCACCCGATATTCGCTTTCCTTCCGTGGAGTCGGTCGGGCCGAAGGTCTCTGGCGAGCTGATTAAATCTGCAGTATCGGCCGTGGTTATCGCTATTGCGGTTGTGCTGATTTACATCTGGCTCCGCTTTGAATGGCAATTTGCGCTCGGCGCCGTGGGGGCTTTGGTGCATGATGTGATTTTGACCATTGGAATATTTTCAGCCCTGCAAATCAAATTTGACCTTGCGATTATCGCGGCCTTGCTGACCATCGTCGGCTATTCATTGAATGATACGGTGGTGGTTTTTGACCGGGTGCGGGAAAACCTGCGTCGCTATAAGAAAAAAGACTTAAGCCAAGTGCTCAACCTGTCGATCAATGAGACCCTCAGCCGGACTGTTATGACCTCTGTGACCACACTTTTGGCGCTGATATCTTTGTTTGTGCTGGGTGGGGATGTGATCCGCGGGTTTGTCTTTGCGATGATTTGGGGCGTGGTGGTTGGAACCTATTCGTCGGTCTTTGTGGCAAGCTCTACTTTGCTGCGCCTCGGAGTGAAGCGCGATTGGTCTAAGCCCAGCAACACGGATGGCAATCAATTTGCCAATATTGATGCGTAATGCATCTCTCTGAGATCACCTTTGCGACGGGCAGCCCTGTGGACGGCTATGGTCCAAACTTCTTTCGGGTGGCCGGTGAGGTCTTCGAAGGAAATTTGGCCATTCTGCCAAATTCTTGTGGCCCCTGGGTTGGGTTTGAGGATCCAAGCCCCTTTGTAGACGCGGCGAAGGATTTGGATGTGGTTTTTGTGGGAACCGGTGCGCAGATTGCGCATATTCCACCCGATTTTCGAGCCTCGCTTGAGGGGGCGGGCATAGGGGTCGAGATCATGAACTCGCCCACCGCGTGTCGCACCTACAATATTCTATTGTCAGAGGGTCGCCGGATTGGCTTGGCCCTGATCCCGGTCTAAGCGATGCTGCATGTCTCAAACCTAAGCGTGGCGCGTGGGGGGATGACATTGCTCAGCGGGGTCGATTTTGCGCTTAATGCTGGCCAAATTTTGGTGCTGCGTGGCGCCAATGGCCTTGGGAAGACCAGTCTGTTGAGGTGCATTGCGGGCCTGCAAAACCCAGTTGATGGACAAATCACTGCACCAGAGACAGTGGCCTATTCGGGCCATGCTGATGGTCTTAAGGGCCAAATGACCGTGCTGGAAAATCTTGCGTTCTGGTCATCTATCTATCACGGACCGAGCCCCGAAGTGGCGCTTGATGCCTATGAACTGCATGCATTGGCCGACAGGCCAGCGGCCAATCTTTCAGCGGGGCAAAAGCGCCGCCTCGGTTTGGCGCGTATGCAGGTCAGCGGTTGTGCGCTTTGGGTTATGGACGAACCAACGGTGTCGCTGGACGCGGATAATGTGGCCTTGTTTCGCGCGGCGCTTGATCGGCATGTGCAGAGCGGTGGTGCTGCTGTGATCACCACCCATATTGACCTCGCAATTGCCTCAGCCAAGCTGCTGGATCTGACCCGTTTCAAGGCGCGCGGTCTGATGGGGAGCACGGCCTTTGAGGAGGCTTTGGAATGATCCAATTGTTTTTGCGCGATGTGGGCTTATCGGTACGGTCTGGCGGCGGATTTGGTCTGGCGTTGATCTTCTTCTTGATCGTCGTGACCTTGATTCCCCTCGCGCTTGGACCAGACCAGACCGCTCTTGCGGTTGTTGCGCCAGGCGTTTTATGGCTCGGGGCGTTGTTGGCCTGTCTGCTGTCATTGGATCGGATTTTTGGCCTCGATTTCGAGGATGGAACGCTGGATCTTCTCGTGACGTCGCCCTTGCCTCCGGAGGCTGTCTATATCGCCAAAGCTGCGGCCCATTGGTTGACCACGGGTCTGCCCTTGGCCCTGGCCGCACCGGTCTTGGGCGTGCTGTTGAACCTCGATTTTGAAACCGGTAAGATCTTATGTCTGTCGCTTTTACTGGGCACTCCGGCTTTGAGCCTGATTGGGGCCTTTGGCGCGAGTCTTACGCTCGGCGTTAAACGCGGAGGTCTGTTGCTCTCGCTGTTGGTGCTGCCGCTTTATGTCCCCAGTTTGATTTTTGGCGCGCAGGCTGTACGTTTGGCGGGGCAGGGGTTGACCTATGATGAGGCTTTGGTGCTTTTATCTGCCATTTCTCTTGGGGCTGCGGCGATATTGCCCTTTGCATCCGGTGCCGCTTTGCGGATCAATCTAAGATGACGGGTCTATGCGCGTGAAGGGGTTTAATCGTTGAATAACAGATCAATTGCACCGACGTTTTGGGACAGATTTTGGCGTTTGGCCAATCCTAAGGTCTTTATGGGCTGGTCTGGTCGGGCCCTGCCATGGGTTGCGGCTGCGGCAGGCTTGTCTTTATGTTCTGGATTGATTTGGGGTTATTTTTTTACACCCGATGATATTCGGCAGGGCTCGACCGTGAAGATTATCTACCTGCATGTACCGGCGGCACTGATGGCGATCAACGGGTATTTGCTGATGTTTGTCGGGGCGTTGGTCTGGTTGATACGACGCCAACATGTCTCTGTGCTTGCGGCCAAAGCGGCGGCTCCTGTGGGCATGGTGATGACGCTGATTGCCTTGGCTACGGGCGCCATTTGGGGGCAACCGATGTGGGGCACCTATTGGGTTTGGGATCCACGGTTGACCAGCTTTTTGATCCTGTTTTTGTTCTACCTGGGCTATATCGCCCTCTGGGCGGCCATTGAGAATGAGGACACGGCGGCGGATTTGACCTCTGTCTTGGCACTTGTGGGAGCGGTTTTTGCTATGTTGAGTCGCTATGCGGTGTTATTTTGGAACCAAGGCCTACACCAGGGCACGACCGTGACAATGGCCGATGGGGCGCAACAGGACAATATTTCCAATGTCTTTTTCCAACCGCTGCTCCTATCAATGGCGGGGTTTGGACTGTTGTTTTTGACCTTGTTATTGATCGGTACACGCACAGAGGTACGGTCGCGACGGTTGAAGGTTTTGCAGGCACGGGAGCGGATGGAATGATGCCAGATTTGGGAAAATATGCGTTAGAAGTCAACAGTTCTTATGTGCTGAGCCTCTTGGCGCTTGGGGTGATTGTTGGGCTTTATGCGAAGCGCAGCCGTGCCGTAAAACGCGACTTGGCGGCGATGGAGGCGGTTCACGATGCGTAAGCTACTTTTGGCATTGCCGGTTGTGATCTTTGCAGTTTTTGCCGGTCTGGCCTTTGTGGGGATGCAGCGGGAGGATCCGGAGGGCCTGCCAAGCGCCATTGCAGGTCAGAAGGCCCCAAGCGTCCAGTTGGACGCTCTGGAAGGGCATGTGCCCTTTGCACAGGTGGATTTGATGACCGGCGGGGTGAAACTCGTCAATTTTTGGGCCAGCTGGTGCGCACCTTGCCGGGCTGAACATCCGACCTTAATGGAGTTCGCTGATCGCGGCATTGCGGTTTATGGCGTGAATTATAAAGATGATCCGGCCAAGGCGTGGGCATTTTTGGCCGAATTGGGCAATCCATACGCTCAGGCCGGCGCTGATCCTCAGGCGAAAATGGCGTTGGATTGGGGCGTTTATGGGCTGCCGGAAACCTTTGTTTTGGGCCCCGATGGCACTGTGATCATGCGTGTGACCGGCCCACTGACGGAGCGTAACCTGCAAACGCGGGTGCTGCCTGCTTTGGCAGAGGCTGGGTTGGAGTTCTAGGAAACACCCATGTGTTTCAAGCAATATAGTTTGGAGCGCATAAAAAAGGCCCCGGTTTACCGAGGCCTTTTTTCGTGTACATCGACGCTTATGCGGCCTTAGCAAGGTTGCGCAGCACATAGTGCAGCACGCCACCGTTTTCGATGTAGTCAATCTCAACTTCCGTATCAATCCGGCACTTCAGCGTGATGGATTTCACAGATCCGTCGCCCATGGTGATTTCTGCGGGCACTTCTTGCAGAGGCTTGACCCCTTCTAGCCCGCCGATTGAAACGGTTTCATCGCCTTTGAGTCCAAGACTTTTACGGCTGTCGCCGCCTGTGAACTCAAACGGAATAACGCCCATGCCAACCAGGTTTGAGCGGTGAATACGCTCAAAACTCTCGGCGATCACAGCTTTAACCCCCAAAAGCGCGGTGCCTTTCGCGGCCCAATCGCGGCTGGAGCCGGCGCCATATTGTTCGCCGCCAAAGATCACCAATGGGGTGCCTTGCGTTTGGTACGCCATGGCCGCATCAAAGATTGCCATTTGGCTGCCGTCTGGACCCAACGTATAACCGCCTTCTACCCCGTCGAGCATCTCATTCTTGATGCGGATATTGGCGAAGGTGCCGCGCATCATGACCTCGTGATTGCCTCGGCGCGAGCCATAGGAGTTGAACTCGCGTGGGCTGACTTGGCGCTCGGTAAGATATTTTCCGGCTGGAGTTGTGTCTCTGAACGAGCCTGCTGGTGAAATGTGATCCGTGGTGATCATATCACCCAAAATTGCCATGACCTTGGCACCTTCAAGATTGGTGATCTTGTGGGTCTCCATAGTGATACCTTGGAAATAGGGCGGGTTTTGCACATAGGTCGAAGAGGTGGGCCAATCATAGGTTTTTTGATTGGTCACATCCACAGCTTGCCATTTCTCATCACCTTTGAACACATCGGCATATTTCGACACAAAGGCCTCGCGCGTTACGGTCGCTTCCACCATTTCGGC
Source organism: Planktomarina sp. (assembly GCA_022425445.1). Classification (GTDB taxonomy): domain Bacteria; phylum Pseudomonadota; class Alphaproteobacteria; order Rhodobacterales; family Rhodobacteraceae; genus Planktomarina. Next base: position 1,871 of record JAKMFM010000192.1, on the reverse strand, counting down.
AACCTCTTGCGTGGTGGGCCAGATGTCTTTGAGGTAAACATCATTGCCATCGCGATCTTGGCCAATGACATCCGTGGCTAAGTTAATGTCTAATGTGCCGGCCAAAGCATAGGCAACCACAAGGGGCGGTGAGGCCAGATAATTGGCCCGCACATCTGGAGAGATGCGCCCTTCAAAGTTTCTGTTACCAGAGAGGACAGCCGTGGCGACGAGATCACCCTCTGCAATGGCCGCCGAAATTTCTGGCTGCAGCGGGCCGGAGTTGCCAATGCAGGTGGTGCAGCCATAGCCGACAAGGTTGAAGCCAACCGCATCAAGATCTTTTTGCAGATCTGCCGCTTCGAGATAGGCGGAAACCACTTGCGAGCCGGGGGCGAGTGAGGTTTTGACCCAAGGTTTACTGTCCAGACCCAAAGCTGCGGCTTTGCGCGCAACCAAACCCGCGCCGATCATGACATAGGGATTAGAGGTATTGGTGCAGGAGGTGATCGAAGCGATCACAACTTTGCCCGATTCCATCGTATAGTATTCCCCTGCCACTGAAATTTCTTTGCCCATGGGGCGTTTGAAAGTCTCTTCCATTTCGCGGCGGAAGGCATTTTGGCCATCGGTCAATGCGACAAAATCCTGAGGGCGTTTGGGGCCAGAAATTGCAGGCACGATCGTGCCCATGTCCAGATGCAAAGTGTCGGTATAAATTGGCGCATAGTTTTCATCGCGCCAAAAGCCATTTTCCTTTGCATAGGCTTCCACCAAGGCAACGCGATCCTCATCGCGGCCGGTGGCATGCAAATAGCGGACGGTTTCGTCGTCGATTGGGAAAAAGCCGCAGGTGGCACCGTATTCTGGGGCCATATTGGCGATGGTTGCGCGATCCGCGAGGGGCAAATTGTTGAGGCCCGCGCCGTAAAATTCGACGAATTTACCCACAACACCGCGTGCGCGCAGCATTTCGACCACTTTGAGAACCAAATCTGTGCCCGTTGTGCCTTCCATCATAGCACCGGTCAGCTCAAAGCCGACGACTTCAGGGATCAGCATCGAGATCGGTTGACCGAGCATGGCGGCTTCCGCCTCAATGCCGCCAACACCCCAACCCAGCACCGCAGCTCCATTGACCATAGTGGTGTGACTGTCTGTACCGACCAAAGTATCAGGATAGGCAACCTCTTGACCAGTCTGGTCTTGGTCGGTCCAAACTGTTTGGGACAGATATTCGAGATTGACCTGGTGACAAATGCCAGTGCCGGGCGGAACAACGCGAAAGTTGTTGAAGGCCGATTGTCCCCATTTTAGGAAGGTATAGCGCTCCATATTGCGCTCATATTCCCGATTAACATTCAGTTGAAACGCACGGGGAGTGCCAAATTCATCAATCATCACCGAATGATCGATGACCAGATCTACCGGGTTCAGCGGGTTAATCTTTTCCGGATCTCCCCCCAGGGCGACAATCCCATCACGCATTGCGGCCAGATCAACCACTGCTGGCACGCCGGTAAAATCCTGCATCAAAACGCGGGCCGGGCGATAGGCAATTTCGCGCGGGTTTTTGCCACCTTTTGCGCCCCATTCGGCAAAGGCTTTGATATCGTCCACGGAGACTGTCTTGCCGTCTTCAAACCGCAGCATATTCTCCAAGACCACTTTCAGCGCTGCGGGAAGGCGTGAGAAGTCGCCCAATCCAGCGGCCTGAGCGGCTGGAATAGAATAATACGCGATGCTTTTGCTGCCCACATTCAGCGTGCGGCGTGTTTTAGCAGTGTCCTGCCCAACAACTACGGTCATGAAAATCTCCAGGATTGAAAGGATGTTGAGGCCTCTTATCAGCTGTGGCACTTGAGGATCAAGAGGCTTCGCATACATTTGTA
>JAKMFM010000175.1 GCA_022425445.1 Planktomarina sp. | reverse complement strand
AACTTTGCGCCGGAACCAATAAAACATCGTCAAAAGTTAAAGCCTCGCGAATCTCCATGGGAGTCCTCCTAAAGCAGGTATCACTTGGCGCTTTCCTATCGCACGGGTAAATACAAACCGAAAGGGGGGTGGCTCAATTTATACCTATTCGCGCTATCATGGCACAGGCCCTGGGCGTTTTGTTGTCAATTTTAGCTGCTCTTGTCTTGATTTTTCCTGATCTGCCGCGGAATGACCATTTTCGGCCGTTCCAGCTCTTTACCCTTGGCCGAAGCGCAGTAAGTTGAGCGCAAGTTCTTCTTTAAAGGTTCCCCATGACACAAGAGCATCTGGTGCTGTTCACCCCCTCAGGCAAACGTGGACGTTTCGAAACCGGCACACCGATCCTCACTGCGGCGCGGCAATTGGGCGTAGATCTCGACTCGGTCTGCGGCGGTCGCGGCATTTGTTCTAAATGCCAGATCACGCCAGGCTATGGTGAATTTTCAAAACACGGAGTCACAGTCGCCGAAGGCGCGCTATCGGACTGGAACGCGGTTGAGCAACGCTACAAAGACAAACGCGGCTTGATTGATGGGCGCCGGCTGGGCTGCCAAGCGACAGTGCAGGGCGATATCGTGATTGACGTACCGCCCGAAAGCCAGGTGCACAAGCAAGTGGTCCGCAAACGCGCAGAAGTCCTTGACATTACACTTAATCCCTCAACCCGGATTTATTATGTCGAAGTGGAAGAACCAGATATGCACAACCCCTCGGGGGATTTGGAGCGTTTGGTCGCCGCCTTGGAAAGCCAATGGCAGCTTAAAAATGTTCAGGCAGATTTCAGCATATTGCCAAAGATGCAGCCCATTTTGCGCAAAGGAGGCTGGAAGGTGACCTGCGCCGTCCACCATGCCGACGCGGGCAGCGATCCTCAGATCATTCATTTGTGGCCGGGACTCTATGAGGGCACGGTCTATGGCATGGCCGTAGATCTTGGATCAACCACAATCGCCGCCCATCTGTGTGATCTACGCACCGGTGAGGTTGTCGCCTCCTCTGGATTGATGAACCCCCAAATTCGATTTGGCGAAGACCTGATGAGCCGGGTTAGCTATGCGATGATGAACTCCGGCGGGGATCAGGAAATGACCCGGGCGGTGCGCGACGGGATGGACGCGTTGTTTACCCAAATCTCGGCAGAGGCGGAGATAGACAAAAGCTTGATCATGGATGCGGTCTTCGTTTGCAATCCTGTGATGCACCATCTTTTCCTAGGAATTGACCCCTTTGAGCTGGGGCAAGCGCCCTTTGCTTTGGTCACCTCGAACGCCCTGCGCCTGTTTGCTCATCAGTTAGACATCAATATTCATCCCAGCGCGCGCGCCTATATTTTACCCTGCATTGCGGGCCATGTGGGCGCAGATGCAGCCGCGGTGGCTTTGTCCGAAGCCCCAAATCTCTCAGAAGATTTGGTACTGGTCGTGGATGTTGGGACAAATGCGGAAATTTTGCTGGGCAACCGGGAAAAGGTGCTCGCCTGCTCCTCTCCCACAGGTCCGGCCTTCGAAGGGGCGCAGATCAGTTCCGGCCAGCGCGCCGCACCGGGGGCCATCGAAAAGGTTGAAATTGATCCGATATCGAAAGAGCCGCGTTTCCGCGTGATCGGCTGCGAGCTTTGGTCTGATGAGGACGGTTTTTGGGAGTCGATTAAGAGCAGCGGCATTACTGGGATTTGTGGTTCGGGCATCATTGAAGCCATTGCCGAAATGCGTATCGCTGGAATTCTGGACCCATCCGGGCTTATTGGCTCGGCAGAACAAACCGGCACAGCGCGCTGCGTGTTAGACGGACGCACCCACAGCTATGTGATGTATGACGGCAGCGCTGAAGGGGGCCCAAAAATTACGGTCACAAATCCCGACATCCGCGCCATACAAATGGCCAAAGCCGCCCTATATTCCGGCGCAAGGCTCCTGATGGATAAGTTCGGCGTGGATAAAGTGGATCGTGTTGTGCTAGCCGGCGCCTTCGGGGCGCATATTTCACCAAAACACGCGTTGGTTTTGGGAATGATCCCCGATGTGCCCTTTGACCGGGTAACCTCTGCGGGAAATGCTGCGGGATCAGGCGCACGCATTGCATTGATTGACACAGCACAGCGAGTAGCCATTGAGCAAACCGTACGGCAGATTGAAAAAATTGAAACCGCGATTGAACCACGGTTTCAGGAGCATTTTGTCAATGCCTCAGCAATTCCCAATTCAGATGATCCATTCACAACGCTCAAATCTGCTGTGCCGTTGCCGGATGTAAATTTCAACACTGGCGGTGGGGATAGCGCCTCCGCTGGGCGGCGGCGGCGGAGGCGATAAGGCCGGCACTGGTCGCAGCTTGACCCCTTGTCATGAAGTCGCTAGGCATCGGCGCAGCGCGGGTATGGTGAAAAGGTATCACGCGAGCTTCCCAAGCTTAAGTTACGGGTTCAATTCCCGTTACCCGCTCCAAGTTTTAACTGCGATATAGCATTTTCGGTGCGCATTACAGCGCGCTACCCAAAAAGCTCGTGGCAAAATTCCAGACCCTCAACCAAAGCATCCACCTCCGCCTCAGTGTTATACATCGCGAAGCTGGCCCGGCAGGTGGCGCTCACATCGAGGTGATCCATAAGGGGTTGCGCGCAATGGTGCCCTGCTCGCACGGCAACACCCTTTTTGTCCAAAACCGTGGAGATATCATGCGCATGCGCTGCACCGTCAAGGGTGAAGGAAAAAATAGCGCCTTTGTGAGCGGAATTTCCCTGCACGTTTAACCAATTGAGCCCGCCGAGCTTTTGACCTGCATAGGCACAGATGGTGGCTTCATGGGCGGCAATCTCTTGCATCCCTATTCCCATCATATAGTCAACAGCGACGCCGAGCCCAATCTGCTGGACGATGCCCGGGGTTCCAGCCTCGAACATCGTGGGCGGGGTATTATAGGTAATTTCCTCGCGTCCAACGTCGCGGATCATATTACCGCCACCAATAAAGGGCCGCATTTCGGCCATACGTTCGGGTTTGATGTAAATTGCTCCAGACCCGCTTGGGCCATAGAGTTTATGCCCTGTCACGGCATAAAAATCACAGCCGATATCCTGCACATCGACCGGCATATGGGCGGCCGCTTGAGATCCATCCACCAAAACGGCAACGCCTCGGGCTTGGGCCGCTTGCGTGATGGTTTTTACGTCAACCACCGTTCCCAAAACATTCGACATTTGGGTAATGGCCACCAGTTTTGTCTTTGGTCCAATGGCGGAAATGACAGCTTCGGGATCCAGATCACCGTTCACATCCACATCAACCCAAGTAAGCTTCACGCCCATCCGCTCGCGCAGAAAATGCCATGGGATAATATTGGCATGATGCTCCATGATGGACAGCACGATCTCATCACCGGCATGAAAGCGCGGCATCGCCCAACCATAGGCCACCAGATTAATGCCTTCAGTGGTGCCTGAGTTGAGCACGATGTGATCTTCTGAGGCCGCATTAAGAAACCGCGCCAGCTTTCCGCGTACCGCTTCATATTTGTCGGTCGCCAGATTAGATAGATAGTGCAAACCCCTGTGAACATTTGCATATTCATAAGAATAGGCCTGTGTGATCGCGTCAATTACCACCTGTGGCTTTTGCGCAGAAGCCCCGTTGTCGAGATAGACCAAAGGCTTATTGTTCACCTGCCGTGACAGGATCGGAAAATCGGCGCGAATACGGTATACATCAAAACTCATAGCGTCACCTGACCCGGAGCAAATCCGAAGAAAACCAAAAGAAATGCACCGCCCAGAGACAGCGCAACCAAACCGAGCACAAAACACAGAGCGGCTTTGAGCATGGACTCCAATTCAAGCCAAGCGTTCATCAAGCCAAATAAAATCCAAAATATCAAAACCGTGGCAAATAAGCCCACAAGCCCCGTTATGTTTACAGAGATGACCATCAATGCAGTTTGAACAATGAGCAGCAGTGTTTGCAACAGTTGGACCCAAGCAAAGACCAACAACCCATCAGCAAACCGCCCGCTCTGGCTGAACGCCCGAGATATCAGCCAAATACAGACGCAGAGGCCCAAAGTGCCGCCCCCCATGACCCCTGTCAAAGACCATGGCGAAAGTGGGGCAAAGCCTGGCAGCAGCATCACCCCCTGAAAACCTGATAGGCTGAACATCAAGAGAACCGCAGCAATTATAACAAGAGCAAAGGCGCTAAAGGCCGTGCCGGGTGCCAGACGCAAACCCACCAATACCCGCCCCGCGTCCGTTGGATTGGTCAGGCTTAATCGCAAGAGCGAAAAGATCAAGTTCATCGTTCTGCCTCAAAAAGGGAGTTTAATAGGATCCAGAGAAAAATCACCAACCATATCGCGCCAACAGCTGTATGCGCCGGACCGGGACCAATAAATCCCTTAACCATCCCAGCTAACACCACCGCAGGCGTGCTGGACAATAGTGCCCAAAAAAGCGCCAGTCGCGCGGAATAGAAATCCGCTTGCGCCTTGAACGCACGGGTCATCAACCGCAGGAGCGCTGCCAAACCATAGGCCAAAAGTGGCAAGACAAAGATCAAACCCACCGCATCGTGCTGGATGGTATCGGTGAGTGTGCCGCCGGTTTCATGAGCCTGCCGGGCTCGGTAGGGCCATTGCGACATGAACAGCACAAGACAAGCGCCCATGAGCATCGCCAAAGCCCGGTCTTCGCGCACTCCCATCGCCATGAGCCGCGACATGACCCGCCTAGGATGCCAATGCGCCTCCACAATATCCCGCGTCACAGCCATGCGCACTACCGAGCCGACAGGGTTTCTGTCAAATGATCGAGGATGTCCTGCGCCAAGTTTGCATCGTCAATCTCTTCGATGGCTTCGGCCACAAATGATAGAGTCAAAAGATCCACCGCTTGCGCTTCAGGAACCCCGCGCGAGCGCAGGTAGAATAACGCTTGCGCATCGATCGCACCAGAGGTCGACCCATGCGAGCAGGCCACGTCATCGGCATAGATTTCGAGCTCAGGTTTCGCCAAAAATTGGCTGTCATCATCGAGCAGTAAAGATTGGCTGATTTGGTAGCCATCTGTCTTTTGCGCGCCCGCTTTCACCAAGATTTTGCCCTGAAACACGCCTACGGCGCCATTGCGCAAAACCTTCTTGAAAACCTGGCGGCTTTCACAATTCACCGCATCATGGGTGATGAAAACTGTATCATCATGGTGAAAACGGCCATCTCCCAAACAGGCGCCGGCCACAGACACCGAGGCGTCATCGCCCAACAATTGCAAAACACATTCGTTGCGGGTCAATTGACCACCCGCCGTCAGGGTGAAGGATTTAAAGGTCGCTTCTGCGCCAATTTTACCGAAAATATGAGTCAGCAGGTGGCGCTCATCGCCATCTTGCACACGAATATGATGGAAACGACCGCCATCGGCTACGTCGACCTCCAAAACACTATTGGTGCGTGCGCCATATTGACCCGTTTCGATCAGGGTGACCTCAGCACCCGCGGCCACTTGGATCACATTGTGAATAATTGCATCGGTTTGGCCCGACGAGGTGGCGTGGATGTGGATGGGGGCCGCGACGGCGCCGGTGACATTTAGCATCAGCCCCTCGCGTGCCACTGCGGTGTTTACAGCAGCCAAGCTGCGTTGAACCGGGGTTTGACCTGCGGCTTCCAATCGCCCGTAAATATCCCGCGCCCAATGCAGATCTAACGAAGAGGCGGACGCCAAGCTCTCAAGCGTGCAATGGGCCGCGCTGGGCAGCGCCGACGACTGAATTTTTCCATCTTCAAATGTCACTAAAACGGTCGTGCGCTGATGGAAGATTTCAAGGCTTTTGCGCAAAGAAGATTGCAGCGTTACGTCGGCCTGAACAAAGGCATCCGGGCGGGTGTATTTCCAATATTCGTCTCGTCGTTGCGGCAAACCGGCCGCCTGCGCGCGCTCAGAGGCCGCTGTACGCGCCTGCTTGGCCCAAGCGCCCGAGCTGTCAATGAGCTGTGCATCACGCAGTGCGCGACTGCTGGATGTGTTTTGTGAAGATGCGGCCATTAGGCAGTCTCCTCCAGAAGGTCCGCATAGCCATTATTTTCGACTTCCAAAGCCAACTCAGGCCCGCCGGTTTTGATGATGCGGCCGTTGGCCATAATGTGGACCACATCCGGTTTGATGTGGTCCAAAAGCCTTTGGTAATGGGTAATAACGAGGAAAGTGCGCTTATCATCGCGCAACGCGTTCACACCCTGCGCCACTAGCTTCATCGCATCCACATCAAGGCCACTGTCGGTTTCGTCTAAGATGCACATTTTTGGCTCAAGCATCGCCATTTGCAAAATTTCATTGCGTTTCTTTTCACCACCGGAAAATCCGACATTCACAGGCCGCTTGAGCATTTCTGCGTCAATTTTCAGATCTTTGGCTTTGGCCCGCACGACTTTTAAGAATTCGCCTGCGCTCATTTCCTCTTCGCCACGCAATTTGCGCTGGGCGTTCACGGCTGTACGCAAAAATGTCATATTTCCCACGCCAGGAATTTCGACAGGATATTGAAAAGCTAAAAACAGACCGGCGGCCGCACGCTCTTCGGCTTCCATATCCAAAATATCCACGCCCTCTAACTGTGCAGTCCCATCGGTGACTTCATAACCGCCTTTGCCGGACAGCACATAAGACAGGGTGGATTTGCCGGAGCCATTTGGTCCCATAATCGCATGGACCTTGCCCGGCTCCAATGACAGGTTCACACCCTTCAAGATCTGCTTATCTTCTTCTTCAAGTTTGACGTGTAAATTTTTGATATTTAGCATTTTATATTCCCGCGAGCCCTTATGGCCTTCATGAGTTTAGACGCAGATCGCGCCGATGTTATTATCCAACTGAGCCTTCAAGCGAAATCGCCACCAACGCCTGCGCTTCCATGGCAAATTCCATTGGCAGAGCTTGCAGCACTTCCTTGCAAAACCCATTAACCACGAGCGCCACGGCCTCTTCCTCATCCATACCGCGTGAGCGGCAATAAAACAGCTGGTCATCATCAACTTTTGAGGTGGTGGCCTCATGCTCAACCCGAGATGAATTATTTTTCACCTCGATGTAGGGGACCGTATGCGCGCCGCATTTATCCCCGATCAAAAGGCTGTCGCATTGGGTGTAGTTGCGGCTATTTTTGGCCCTTGGGTGCATTGAGACCAAACCGCGGTAGGTATTTTGTGCTTTGCCCGCACTGATGCCTTTCGAAACAATCCGTGACTTGGTATTTTTACCCAAATGCACCATTTTTGTGCCTGTATCGGCTTGCTGCATATTGTTGGCAATGGCGATAGAATAAAACTCGCCCTGGCTGTCATCCCCCCGCAAAACGCAAGACGGATATTTCCATGTCACCGCAGAGCCGGTTTCCACTTGGGTCCACATCACCTTGGAGCGATCTCCACGGCAATCGGCACGCTTGGTGACGAAATTGTAAATTCCACCCTTGCCATTCTCATCACCGGGAAACCAGTTTTGCACAGTGGAATATTTAATTTCTGCGTCATCCAACAGCACCAACTCCACCACAGCCGCGTGCAGCTGTGCCACATCGCGCTGCGGCGCCGTGCAGCCTTCAAGGTAGCTGACATATGACTCTTTGTCTGCGATAATCAAAGTACGCTCGAATTGTCCTGTATTTTCGGCATTGATACGGAAATATGTCGACAATTCCATCGGGCAGCGCACCCCAGGCGGGATATAGACAAAGGACCCATCGGAAAAGACAGCTGAGTTGAGCGTAGCGTAGTAATTGTC
>JAKMFM010000168.1 GCA_022425445.1 Planktomarina sp. | reverse complement strand
AGATCGGCAAATGTATTTGGCATCATTTGCGCTGCGGCCGTGAGAGCTTGTGAGATCAGCAGACAAACCGCCGCGGCAAAAACCCAAGTGGCGCGGTAAGCTGCAAAATCCTTGCGCTTAGATAAGGCAATCGAATTCATCTTTATCTCCATCTATGCCCATCTGCATCACACAGATCGGGCGCCTGTTATCTTGTATGACTTAATGTAGTTCAGCAAGTTTTCAACGCAAACACCGATGAGACCCAGTCACCTTATCGTGAGGTCAAATTTCGGCAAAAAAACACTCATTGCGCCTGAAGGGCACTCACAGACTCAGCGCCAAGAGGATGCACCCGCCAAGACATAGCATAGCTCCCATTTGTCGGCGCGCAGAGAGCGACATGGTGCTAAGAGCTTTCAGCAGGGTTTCAAGGGCGTGAGGGGCCAGTAGATAAACCAGCCCCTCTGCAATCAAAACGGCCGCAAGGCCAATTAAGATGTTATCAATCACTCAGAAACACGCGGCGTCGCGGACTTCATATAGGTCAAAAATTCATGATCTGGTGGGATCACCAAAGTTGAATTTCCGCCAAGGATAGAAGCCTCATAAGCCGCAAGCGAGCGATAGAAATCGAAAAACTCAGGATCTGCACCAAAGGCATCTGCCAAAATCCGGGTACGTTCCGCATCGGCTTCCCCTTCAATGATCAAAGCATCCCGCTTGGCAGCAGACAGCGTTTCTTCATAGGTCCGGTCCGCAACCGCTGTGACGCGCTGCGCCGCTTCGCGGCCTCGGGCGCGTTCATCAGTCGCTTCGCGTTCCCGCTCGGCGATCATACGCTGCAAAGTTGCATCGAAGTTTTGCTCTGGCAAGTTGGTCTGACGCAAGCGCACATCTACCACATCCAGCCCCAGATCCTTTGCACGCGTTTGAGCCTCGGCACGGATCAGCTCCATCAAGCGGGACCGTTCTGGCGACAAAATGGCATTTGACGTCACCCCATCGGCCCCGAGAACCGCCCGGATCTGACCGTCGAGAATGTCATTGAGCTGAATGCTGGCTTCGCGCTCACCGCCCGCGCCCAAGGCCTGACGGAACTGCACGATATCAGCGATACGATACATAACAAAAGCATCCACCTCGAGACGACGGTCATCAGCCGGGGTCACCTCGATCACCGGGGTTTCCAAAGACAAAATCCGGTCATCAAAGCGCACAACTTGATCCAGCCATGGGATCTTAAAGCCCAGGCCGGGATCTGTTTTGACCTGTTTGATCTGGCCAAACCGCAGCACCAACACTTTTTCGCGCTCATCCACGATGAACAAGGACATCAACCCTGCAACCGCGATCACGGCGGCCATGATCACTGCAATACGAGATCTCATAGACATTAGTTTGACCCTCCTCGTGCTGATTTGCGCAATTCATTCAGCGGCAAATAGGGCACAACACCCTGGCCGCCCTCACCATTATCCATGATGATCTTATCCACATCGCCCAAGACTTTTTCTAAAGTCTCAATGTAGAGGCGACGGCGGGTGACCTCGGGAGCCTCTTTGTATTCGGCCAAGACTGCTGAGAATTGGCTGGCCTCCCCGAGAGCGGCGTTGACGACAGAGGCGCGGTAGCCTTCTGCAGCCTCTAGCAGCTGCGCCGCAGCACCCCGCGCTTCAGCGAGACGTTGGTTGGCATATGCATCCGCTTGACGCTCGCGCTGATCGCGCTCTTGCTCTGCGGCTTGCACATCGCGGAAGGCATCAATCACCGACACGCGCTTTTGCGCCCCGTCAGCGGCCGTCACGATCACCTGACGGCTCGGCGGATCCACTTTGTTAAAGTTGACCCGGACGACAGAAATCCCAGTCTCGCGCTCATCCAGTGTTTTTTGAATCAATTGCCGCACATTTGCTTCAATTGCAGCGCGGTCTCGGTTCAAAATAGGTGCCAATTCCGATTGCGCAATCACTTCACGCATCGCCGCTTCCGAAATTGCCCGTATAGATTGCTCCGGTTCTTTTAGGCTAAACAGAAAGTCCGACGAATTTTTGATGTTCCAAACCACTTGGAAGTCGATATCCACGATGTTTTCATCGGTGGTCAGCATCAAGCCCAATCCGCTGTCACGGCTATCATTAATGCCAAGAGATTCGGTGCGGTTGGTGGTGACGTTGAACTTCTCATAGGTCACAAAGGGCCAGGGCGCGAAATTCAGACCATTGGTGCCAATTTCATTGAATTCACCGAGGAAGAGCTCAACAGATTGCTCCTCTGGCTTGACAGTATAGAAGGATGCGAAGAGCCACATACCAACAGCGGCAAGCCCAGCCAGGACGAAGGTGCTGCGCGGGATGCCCGCATCTCCGCCGCCGCCCGTTCCGCTGCCGCCACCCGTGCCACCGCTGCCTTTACCGCCCATCAATACGCGCAATTGCTCCTGACCTTTGCGCATCAGTTCATCAATTTCCGGGATTTGCGGCCCGTCTGGACCCCGATCATTCCCGCCGCCATTGCCTCGGTTACCGCCGCTTCCGCCGCCGCCCCAAGGTCCACCGTTATTATCCGCCATTCAGCTGTTTCCCTTCACAGTCATTCTGCGCTCCAGTTCTATCTGTGCTCTGCTTTGAAAATTTCAAGCGGTCCGCACAGGCGTTTTCATTGTCACAAGTTCTTCAGACACGGTGGGATGCACGGCACACACACGGTCGAAATCTTCTTTTGTCGCTCCCATTTTCACGGCTATCCCCGCCAGTTGGATCATCTCACCTGCACCATCTGCGACGATGTGACAGCCCAAAATTTTACGGGTCTTTTGGCTCACAACCAATTTCATTAGCACTTTAGTCGGCGCATCAATAAAGGAAATATTCATTGGGCGAAAGGCAGTTGCATAGACTTCAATGGGCTCTTGCGCCCGGGCTTGCTCCTCGCTCAGCCCAATGGTGCCAAATTCCGGCTGGGTGAATACAGCCGTTGGGATCAATGCGTGATCCACAGGAGTCGGATTGCCCTTCAGGGCGGTCTCAACAAAGGCCATGCCCTCACGGATCGCCACCGGCGTCAGATTGACACGGTTGGTCACATCGCCAACCGCATAAATCGAAGGCACCGAAGTCTGAGAAAATTCATCCACCTGCACCGCGCCCGCTGCATCCAAACCAATGCCCAGAGCCTCAAGCCCCAATCCGGCGCTTTTGGGGCTGCGGCCTGTGGCATACATCACAACATCAAAATCATGGCGCGCACCTTGGGTATCTGTGACGCTGTAGCCCGAGCCTTGCTTTTCAATGCGAGTCACATTGGTGCGCATCTGCATCTGGACACCACGCTCTTGCATGCCTTGCACAATCACATCCCTGGCCTCTGTATCAAAGCCGCGCAACACGGCCTCGCCCCGATACCAAAGATGGGTTTCCACCCCAAGACCGTTGAGAATGCCGGCAAATTCACAAGCGATATAGCCGCCGCCCACGATCAAAATTCGCTTGGGCAAAGCCTGTAGATGAAAAATTTCGTTTGAAGTGATGGCATATTCGGCGCCAGGAACATCCGGCACTGAGGGCCAGCCGCCTGTGGCCAGCAAGATCACCTTGGCGGTCACAACCCGGCCATCGGCCAAACGCACCGCATGCGGTGCGTCCACCGTCGCGCGCATGTCAAAGGTCTCGACACCAGAGTTTTGCAACAAGCGGCGATAGATGCCTTCGAGCCGGTCCAGCTCACCTTCCAGATTGCTCCGAAATCCAGGCCAGTTAAATACGCCCATCTGCACGTCCCAACCATAGGCCGCAGCCTGCTCCATTGCAGGCGCGTAAGTTGAGGCAAACACCATCAGTTTTTTCGGCACACAGCCACGGATCACGCAGGTGCCCCCATAACGGCTCTCTTCCGCCAAACCGACTTTGGCCCCGGTATCCGAAGCTGCGACACGCGCGGCGCGCACACCGCCAGAGCCACCGCCAATTACAAAAAGATCATAATCAAAAGACATATTCGTCCCCTATTGAAATCAGAGGTCCATCGCCTCTTGATCCGAAACCGAAGCGCTTGGCCTGTTACGGCCGAACGTGCTCTTCAATGCGCCCATCGCTCGCGCCGAGAATGACTCGATCACAGATATGAATAAATAAGCCATTTTCAACCACACCCGGCACTTGATTGAGCGCGATCGCTAAGGCCGGCGCATCCGGAATTTGTTCCAAATGCAAGTCGAGAATGAAATTCCCCTCGTCAGTCACAAAGGGGGCATCGCCCTGCATGCGCATGGTGATATCGCGATCCACCAACCCATGATCGGCCAAAAGCCGCGCGATATGTTCGCGCGATGAGGCCAAGCCAAACCCCAAAACCTCCACCGGCAGCGGGAATTTTCCAAGATGCGGCACGTGCTTGTCAAAATCAGCAATCACAATCATCTGATCGGAGGCGGAGGCGACGATCTTTTCTTGCAAAAGCGCCCCGCCGCCGCCTTTGATGAGGTTCAACGCGCGATCAAATTCATCGGTGCCATCAATGGTGATATCCAGATGTCCAGCTTGATCAAGGCTCACCACGTCCAAACCCAGCTCACGGGCCAAATCCGCTGTGCGGGTCGAGGTGGGCACGCCTTGAATTCGCAGCCCTTCGGTTTTCACCCGATCCGCCAAACACCGCACCATCCAAGCCGCCGTTGAGCCAGTGCCCAGCCCGAGTTTCATACCATCTTCGACAAATTCAACAGCGCGCTTGGCCGCGACGTATTTTGCCTGATCGGCAGGGGGTAAATCGGCAAACATATAAAGTGACTCCTGGTGATTTTCACAGCTATATAGACCGAAGTTGACACAATGCGCGAGGCCCGATTTCATCTTTCAAACTCAACACAGGGCCGGGCATAGTTCCAACGTCCTGGCGACAAAACGCTGCATATTCCCTTGCTCCATGAAAGGAGCAGACGTAGACCTAGGGAAAAGTGTCGCATTTCCGCCGCCAAGGCCGGTCAAACCATGATCAACCCAAGCTATGCGCTCCCAAGAGGTCTGTGATGTTTCTATCTGTTTTTGACATGTTCAAAGTCGGGATTGGACCAAGCTCATCGCATACGATGGGCCCAATGGTTGCGGCGGGTCTGTTTTTGGATCTGCTGCGCGCCAGCCCTTTTGAGGCCGCCGGCCTGAAGGCGCGCCTCCATGGCTCTTTGGCCTTCACCGGCGTGGGACATGCAACAGATCGCGCAACGCTTCTCGGATTGGCTGGGTTTTCGCCCGAGACCTATGACGCCGCCAGCGCTGAAGACGCGCTAGAGGCCATGAAGCGCACCAAGATGGTCAGCCCGGAAGGGCTTGGAACACTTTCTCTCGATCCGGCCAGTGACATTGCATTTGACTTTGGCCCATCCCTGCCAGGTCATACCAACGGTATGATCCTCATGGCGACGGATGCGCAGGGCGATGTGATCTTGCAGCAGACCTATTATTCGATCGGCGGCGGCTTTGTGGTCACAGCCGAAGAGATGGCCAGCGGAGTATCGACCGGTGACATGGATCCCTACCCCCATGAGTTCAACACGGCCAATGAGTTGCTGGCCCTTTGCGCCGCTCAGGGAAAATCCATCGCACAGATCAAACGCGAGAATGAGTTGAGCCGTCGCAGCGCTGCCGCGCTCGACCGCGGCTTGGCCAAAATTTGGGATGTAATGAATGAGTGCATCAATCGCGGGCTTGAGCGGGGCGGCATCCTGCCCGGCGGTTTGAACGTGAAACGCAGGGCGAAACCCATTCACGAGGCCTTAGTGGCCGAGCGCGGGCTCAATATGCCCGCCCCGCATACGATCAATGATTGGATGAGCGTTTATGCGATGGCGGTTAATGAGGAAAATGCCGCCGGCGGGCAGGTCGTGACCGCGCCGACCAATGGCGCGGCCGGTGTGGTCCCTGCCACTTTGCGCTATTGGCTCGATCATGTGCCGGGGGCCACCGCAAGGCGCATCCCAGAATTTTTGCTCACTGCTGCCGCAATCGGCGGGCTCATCAAATTCAATGCCAGCATTTCGGGCGCGGAATGTGGCTGCCAAGCAGAGGTGGGCAGTGCGTCGGCCATGGCCGCCGCCGGTCTTTGCGCCGTCTTGGGCGGCAGCCCCGAGCAGGTGGAAAACGCCGCAGAAATAGCTTTAGAGCATCACTTGGGCATGACCTGCGACCCTGTCAAAGGCCTGGTGCAAGTGCCTTGTATCGAGCGCAATGGTCTCGGCTGTATCAAAGCAGTCTCCGCCGCCAGCCTGTCGATGCGCGGCGATGGCACGCATTTGGTATCACTCGATGCCTGCGTCGAAACAATGCGGCAAACCGGTCTGGACATGCATGAAAAATACAAGGAAACTTCGCTGGGTGGATTGGCCGTAAATGTACCCAACTGCTGAGCAATCCAAACCTCAATATGAAAGTATTCCATGGCTCAGGATAACAATCGCTTAGGTCTCTTGTTGATGATTGGCTTTTGTGTTCTGGCGCCGGCCAGTGATGCTTTGGTCAAAATTTTGGGCGATGGAATTCCATTGCTGCAAGTGGTCATTGCCCGGTTTATCGCCCAGTTGTTTTTGGTGCGCCGCAACCTCTGGACCAGCCGCCACGACACTTGGATGCGCGCGGATCGGCTTGGCTATGTCATTCTGCGGTCGATTTTGCATCTGGTGGCAATTTCTTTTTTCTTTCTCTCGCTGCGCTATCTGCCCCTCGCTGATGCTATTGCAATTGCCTATGTCCTGCCCTTCCTTATCTTGGGGGTCGGTTGGATGACCGGTGACCGGGCCAGCCCTTTGAGCCTCGGACTTTGCCTGCTTGGCTTCATTGGCACCTTGATGGTGGTACAGCCCAGCTTTGCCGAGGTCGGTTGGCCTGCACTTTTGCCACTGGTGGTCGCCGTGTTATTTACCGGCTTTATGTTCATCACCCGCAAGATATCCAAACATATCGAACCCGTTGATTTACAGGCGGCAAACGGCGTCTGCGCCATGGTGATTCTCTTACCTATTGCAGCTTTCGGCTCGGCTTTGGGCATTCCATCTGTGACCATCATCCCGGTCACCGGATTTGAATTTTCCGCATTACTGGGCCTCGGAGTTTTGGGCACTTTGGCGCATTTGAGCATGACATGGGCGCTGCGCTATGCCTCTGCGCCCACGGTGGCGCCCGTGCAATATCTCGAAATTCCTTTCGGCGCGCTTTATGGCCTGTTGCTCTTCGACGATCTGCCCAACGGCATGGCGGCGGCTGGGATCATCGTGACGGTTACCGCAGGGTTATTGGTGCTGCGCTTTACCAAAGCCTCTGTCTAAAGCGGTGAGAACACCCGCAAGGTCGCGGCGCGGCAGAATTGCCAGCAGCCCTGGCCCATCCACGGAAATTTCCAGCGTACCGCCTAAGGCACTATTCGAAGTCGCAATCTGCCCCATCGGGCTCATCGCCGCATTTGAAAGCGGCCAGCGCACCCCGCGCAAACTCGCTTGAATGGGCACCATGGGGTAAAACCCCACGGGTGTCTCAGCCTCCAGATCCATAAAGAATTCTGGCGGCACGACGAAAACCAGCTGCGCCTCGTCAACCAAAACCACGGGCCGCGGCTCATTGAGAAGGGCGGAGAAGGCCGCCAGTTGATGATCCAACCGCCCGCCAAGAAACCCGACGCCCAAAAATACGTCAGCATCGCAGACCGCGAGGCATTTTTGGAAATCCGTGGTCTCTTGATCTGCAATATGCGCCACAGCCTGATCGGTCGGCAGGTCGTGTTGCGAATCCATATCACCCACCACCAAGATCGCCCGAGCCCCTGCGTTTTCGGCCGCCCGAAAGCCCCCATCAGCCGCCACGATCGCATCCGAAAAAACTGAAATTTCGCGGATCAATTCAGCGGTTGATGGGCCTGCACCAATTAACAAAATTTTTGACGCGCGGCACAAATAATTGTCATCGGTCATCTATTAACTCACCCTTTGTCTTTGCGCCAAGTTTCACGCTGCCCCGCGAAACTCCGACAGGCGCGGTATTAACATTTTTGAAGGACAGCGAGCCTATGAAGAGACCAAACAGATCATCATCGGATTGCTCTCATGCCCGCCAAACGTCCGGCCTCATTTCTACTCACTCCGCAGTATCGCGTCGACGTGTTATGGTTGACTGGCACGGGTCCTGAGGTCAAGACCGAAGCCCAGCCTGCCGCGGAACCTCCGAACGAGACCCCTGCGCCCTTTGTCGATCTGCACGGGCTAGAAGGCTTGCTGCGCAAACCCGATCCGAAAATCGTACTCTCCTTGCCCGAAGATGCGGAGTTAATAGATCAGTTGCATAAGCTGACCGGGAAAATGCCAAAGTTCGCGCAATTTACCCCGCCACCGCCCGCACCGAAACCCGAGCAGCCGGCACCCGAGCACCCTCCCTCCACCGCGACCGAAGAGACGGCGGCCGAGGAGACAAAGGTGCCAAGCACGCCCACTATGGATCTTTGCGATCTAACCTCCGGCCGGTGTCGCAAACACGCGGTCGCAGAGTAGCATCGGCAGATCCCTATGCATGGTTTTAGGCACGGCGGGCCATCGTGACCCCGCGCGAGACACCCTGCAAATGTGATTAAGTGTCGTCACCTGCATCGGGATCCACTTGACCGATGCCTTTAAAGACAAATTTCAGTGGAAACGCCCATGCGGTGCCGAGCACAACATATAGGATGAATTCCAAGAACTTCGGCAGCACAGGCAGCAGCGCCACAAGGTTCACGGCCAAGACTGCATAGACCGGCAAGCCGATAACCAAGATCAGCAGCGACCAACGACGGCGGGCTTTGTAACTCAGAGCCATCAGTCTGCAAACGGATCTGTAACGAGGATGGTGTCTTCGCGCTCTGGCGAAGTCGAGACCAGCGCCACGGGGCAATCAATCAGCTCCTCAATGCGCCGCACATATTTAATCGCCTGCGCAGGTAAATCCGCCCAAGAGCGCGCGCCGGCGGTACTGCCGGACCACCCTTCAATGGTTTCATAGATCGGTGTCACGCGGGCTTGCGCATCGGCGGCGGTGGGCAGATAATCCAGCCGTTCGCCATCCAACTCATATGCCACACAGATTTTCAGCTCTTCAAACCCGTCTAACACGTCCAATTTGGTCAGTGAGATGCCATTCACACCAGAAGTAGCGCAGGTTTGCCGAACCAGACAGGCGTCAAACCAGCCGCAGCGGCGCTTGCGCCCGGTGGTGGTGCCAAATTCATGCCCACGTTCGCCAAGTTGCTGGCCATCGGCATCATCCAACTCCGTGGGAAACGGACCTTCACCGACGCGGGTGGTATAGGCTTTGGTGATTCCCAATACATAATCAATCGCACCCGGGCCAATGCCCGTGCCTGTGGCCGCTTGACCGGCAATCACATTCGAAGATGTCACGAAAGGATAGGTGCCAAAGTCAATATCCAAAAGAGCACCCTGCGCCCCCTCAAATAAGATCCGCTTCCCAGCCTTGCGTTTTTCGTTCAACACTTTCCAGACCGGCGCTGCATAGGGCAAGATCTGCACCGCAATTTCACGCAACTGCGCCAATAAGCCTGCGCGGTCTACAGGCTCAAGACCCAGACCTTTGCGCAAGGGGTTATGATGCAGCAAGGCGCGATCGACGCGCAGCTCCAAAGTGGCTGAATCCGCCAAATCGGATACACGGATCACCCGTCGACCGACTTTATCTTCATAACACGGGCCAATGCCGCGACCCGTTGTGCCGATTTTCGCAACCGATACCTGACCTTCACGCGCCCGATCCAGCTCACCGTGATAGGGCATAATCAAAGGAGTATTTTCCGCGATCATTAGGTTTTCTGGCGTTATATCAACTCCCTGACCGCGAATTCCGTCGATCTCCTTGACCAGGTGCCAAGGATCCAGCACCACGCCGTTGCCAATGACCGATAGTTTGCCGCCGCGCACGACGCCGGAGGGTAAAGCATGCAGCTTATAGACAGCCTCCCCGATCACGAGCGTATGACCGGCATTGTGACCGCCTTGGAAGCGCGCAATCACATCGGCGCGTTCGGAAAGCCAATCCACGATCTTGCCTTTGCCTTCGTCACCCCATTGGGTGCCCACCACAACAACATTGGCCATAACTTGTCCTCTTTCGATCGGATCAAAACGTGGGCCGTATAGCGGGGATCAAGGGCAAGGGAAACTGCTAACTTGCCGCGGAATGGCAAAGCTGCGTTTTGGAGCAATTTAGAGCGCAAACCCAAGCACCAACTCAGACCGCAGCCCATGAAGCGCCATATAGGGGCGATGCCTCAGTTTTGACTTGGCAAATGAGTTATCCTTGCTTAGATAGCCTCTGACCTGAATTGGGAATTTCGTATGCAAAATGTCGTCTTGATCATCCACCTTCTTTTGGCCATCTCGTTGATTGGCCTGGTTCTGTTGCAACGATCTGAAGGTGGCGGCCTTGGTATGGGCGGCGGCGGTGCCGGCGGTGGCGCAATGTCTGGTCGCGCAGCGGCCTCGGCTTTGACCAAGCTGACCTGGGGTCTGGCGATTGCCTTTATCTGCACCTCTCTGGCTCTGACTATTCTTCAGGTGCAAAAATCTTCTGGCAGCTCAGTTGTGGATCAATTGATGCCAGCCTCGGAGCAAAACACACCGGTCGATGCCGACGCGCTTTTACCGCCCTCGGCTGAGGATTCCGCGCCACTTTTGCCCGTTGCAGAGTAATCCACCCCTAAATATGGCGGCATCAATACATTTAACCGCTTTATCTTGATCATCAGATTGCAGAATCACCACGGAGCTGTTATTGCTTTAATCCCGTGGTGAGGCGCATTCTTCTTGCCGAAAATTCGAAACTACGGGGATCTCTTTATTTATGGCGCGTTATGTATTTATCACCGGTGGTGTTGTGTCTTCTCTCGGCAAAGGCTTGGCATCTGCGGCCCTAGGCGCCCTGCTGCAGGCCCGCGGCTTTTCCGTAAGACTGCGGAAACTTGATCCCTATCTCAACGTTGATCCCGGCACGATGTCGCCCTTTGAACATGGGGAGGTCTTCGTCACCGATGATGGCGCGGAAACGGATCTGGATTTGGGCCATTACGAACGGTTCACCGGTGTGGCCGCAAGGATGACTGATTCTGTCTCTTCGGGTCGAATCTATTCAACCGTTTTGGAAAAAGAACGCCGTGGCGACTATTTGGGCAAAACCATTCAAGTTGTGCCGCATGTGACCAACGAAATTAAAGAATTTTTGAAAGTCGGCGATGATGAGGTCGATTTTATGCTCTGCGAAATCGGCGGCACAGTGGGCGATATTGAAGGCCTGCCGTTTTTCGAAGCCATTCGCCAATTCTCCCATGACAAGCCACGCGGGGAATGTATTTTTATGCATCTCACGCTTTTGCCTTATCTTGCAGCCAGCGGCGAGCTAAAGACAAAACCCACGCAGCACAGCGTTAAAGAATTGCAATCCATTGGGATTGCTCCAGATATTTTGGTCTGCCGGTCCGAGCACCCCATTCCCGACAAAGAACGGGAAAAAATCGCCCTATTTTGCAATGTGCGCCGCGATGCGGTGGTCGCCGCATATGATCTTAATTCCATCTATGAAGCTCCCTTGGCCTATCACGCCCAGGGGCTTGACCAAGCCGTTTTGGATGCTTTCAATATCTCCCCCGCGCCCCAGCCCGAGCTAAGCAAATGGGAAGATGTACAAGACCGGGTCAACAATCCAGAAGGTGCGGTGAAGGTCGCTATTGTCGGTAAATACACACAGCTAGAAGACGCCTATAAATCCATAAAAGAAGCGCTCACCCATGGCGGCATGTCCAATCGTGTGAAGGTCAATGTCGAATGGGTTGATGCCGAAGTCTTCGATCACGAAGACGCCGCGCCGCATCTCGAGGGGTTCCACGCCATATTGGTCCCTGGCGGTTTTGGCGAGCGCGGTACGGAAGGCAAAATCAAAGCGGCGCAATTCGCGCGTGAGCGCCAAGTGCCCTATCTCGGGATCTGCCTTGGCATGCAAATGGCGGTGATAGAAGCCGCCCGTAACCTGTCCAACGTGGCAAATGCCGGATCAGAAGAATTTGACCATGAGGCCGGCGAAAAGCGTTTTACCCCGGTGGTCTATCACCTGAAAGAATGGGTGCAGGGCAATCACCGGGTGCGGCGCAACGAAGATGACGATAAGGGCGGCACCATGCGCCTTGGTGCCTATAATGCCACTTTGAACCCAGAGTCATTGGTGGCGAAAATCTATGGCAGCACCGCCATCGAAGAGCGCCATCGTCACCGCTATGAAGTCGACATCCAATTTCGCCAGCAGCTCGAAGAGAAAGGGCTGATCTTCTCAGGTATGTCCCCTGACGGACGCTTGCCGGAGATTGTTGAGGTTAAAGATCACCCTTGGTTTATCGGTGTGCAATTTCATCCAGAATTGAAATCCAAGCCATTCGCACCGCATCCTTTGTTCCGCGATTTTGTCCGCGCTGCCAAAGAAATGAGCCGTTTGGTGTAACAAACAATGGAGGGCCCTATGGCCAAAGGATATTGGATCGCCCACAATCAGATCAGTGATGCTGAGGCCTATGAGGCCTATAAGATCGCTGCTGCGCCTGCTCTGCGTGCCTATGAGGCCAAGTTTCTTGTGCGCGCGGGTGCCGCTGAATTTCCCGAAGGCCAGATGCGCCCCCGAACCATTGTGATTGAATTTCCAAGCCTGCAAGCGGCGCAAGATTGTTACAACAGTTCGGCATATCAAGCGGCAAAAGCCCTGCGCACTCCCGTCTCCATTGGGGATCTGGTAATTGTCGAAGGATATGACGGCTAATCAGCGCCGCAGTCCCAACTCTTGAGGCCCCTTATGTTTGCATCTTTGTTTTCGTCAAAATCCTCAGATAAGGCGCGGGATATCACCGCCCCTGAAGCCATGGCCGCCTTGATGGTGCGGATTGCCAAATCGGATGATGAATATTCCGCCACAGAAATCGCAAGGATTGATGCCGTACTTGGCCTGCTTTATCAATTGACCGCGGATCAAGCTGACGACCTGCGCCAGACTGCCGAGGCGCTTGAGGCCGAAGCGCCCGACACTGTGCGCTTCACCCGCGCAATTAAAGAAGAAGTCCCCTATGAGGAGCGCTTCAATGTCGTGCGGGCGCTGTGGCAAGTTGTTCTGGCCGACGGGGCCCGCGATGCGGAAGAAGACGCGCTGATGCGCCTTTTGGCAAGTCTGCTTGGTGTGAATGACCGCGACAGCGCGATTGCCCGCAAACAGGCCTAGCCCCATGATCGCGCATCTGCCGATGTATGACGTGCCGGTTAATCGCGCCGCACACCGGCGTCTTTGGCAGGCGCTACAAGACCAGCTGCCCGAAGCGCCGAATTTTAGCCCGCCAAGCGCGGATTTGATGGACGATTGGCTCAGCCCAGATCTTTACCTGTCCCAGACCTGCGGCCTGCCCTATCGCGCGGCGTTGCACGGCCAGGTGCAGCTGATTGCAACACCAGACAATCACAGCCCAAATTGCCCGCCAGGTTATTACTGCTCGGTGCTCCTGGCCCGTCAGGGCGCTGCTCCAGACCTTGCGGCCAATGATTTTACCTTGGCTTACAACGAGCCGCTGTCACAATCGGGCTGGGCCGCTCCACAGTCGATCGGCCTCACAGGCGCAAAACGGCTGCAAACCGGTGAGCATGCAGCTTCTGCCCGCGCTGTTTTGGAAGGACGGGCTGATCTGGCTGCTGTGGATGCGCTGACCTGGCATTTCCTGAAACGCGATTGGGACAAGGCGGATGGGCTGGAAATCTGCGCCACCACTCCAGCGACGCCAACACTGCCCTATATCACCGCTTTGGGCCAAAACGCTGCCGCCCTCCGCGAGGCGCTGCGACAGGCGATTCTTTCGATTGGCCCCAAAGACCGCGAAACACTTCAAATATTTGGTCTCACTGAGATCAGCGCAGAGACTTATCTAAAACTACCGCTGCCTCCGTCCCCTTAATTTGACCAGATGCCGCTTTTGGATTGCGAGACGCGCCCTTCCTCGCCTAGTATCTGCTCTGGAAAGGTGGGGGTTTTCGTGAGTGACCAAAATATACCTGTGATTGAAATAAGAGATCTCCATAAAGCCTATGGCGATCTTGAAGTTCTCAAAGGCGTCGACATCACCGCAAAGCGTGGTGATGTGGTGGCGCTGATTGGCTCGTCTGGATCTGGGAAATCCACCTTGCTGCGCTGCTGCAATATGCTGGAAATCAGCCAAGAAGGCGCGATTATTTTCCAAGGTGAGGCCGTTCGCTGGAGCTCTGCGGACCACAACCGTCGTCCGGCAGATCCCACGCAAGTCACTCGGCTGCGTACCAACCTGTCGATGGTCTTCCAACAGTTCAACCTTTGGGCGCATATGACCATCTTGCAAAATGTCATGGAAGCTCCGGTAACTGTTCTCAAGCAAGACAAAGCCGAAGTAGAGGCCCGTGCTCGCAAGCTTCTCGACAAAGTGGGTATCGGCGAAAAATGCGATGTCTACCCGGCCCAGCTGTCTGGCGGACAACAGCAAAGGGCGGCCATCGCCCGCGCTTTGGCCATGGAACCCGAAGCTCTTTTGTTTGATGAACCCACGTCCGCCCTTGATCCCGAATTGGAGCAAGAGGTGATCGGCGTCATCAAGGATCTGGCCGCGGAAGGGCGCACCATGCTCATCGTCACCCATGACATGGCCATGGCGCGCGATGTGGCCAATCACGTTATTTTCTTGCACCAAGGGGTAATTGAGGAACAAGGTCCCCCCGAGACCCTCTTTGGCGCACCGAAATCACAACGGCTTCAGCAGTTTCTTTCTGCCGTCGCTTAACAACACTCAGCCACATATCTTAGGGAGATACAAATGAACAAGCTGATCTTGACCACCGCCACTTTGGCACTGACCGCTGGCATGTCTTTTGCCGATACAATCCGGATGGGCACCGAAGGTGCTTACCCCCCCTATAACTTCATCAACGATGCTGGCGAAGTTGACGGTTTCGAGCGTGAATTGGGCGATGAGCTCTGCACGCGCGCCAAGCTGACCTGCGAATGGGTTGTGAACGACTGGGACAGCATCATACCAAACCTTGTGTCCGGCAACTACGACACCATCATCGCTGGCATGTCGATCACAGCAGAGCGTGACGAGGTGATAGACTTCACGCAGAACTACACCCAACCTGATCCTTCCGCCTATATGGCGCTCTCAGCTGATGTGGATCTTTCTCGCGCTGTGATCGCCGCGCAAACCAACACCATTCAAGCCAGCTTTGTGGCCACCTCTGGCGCCACGCTTGTGGAATTTTCAACCCCTGAAGAAACCGTTGCGGCCGTGAAAAATGGTGAAGCCGATGCAGTCTTGGCTGATAAATCCTATCTCGCCCCCGTGGCAGAGGGCGATGCCGACCTGGTGCTTTTGGAGCAACAAGAGTTGATCGGTGGCGGCGTTGGCATGGGGCTCCGCGAGTCCGATGCAGAGCTGCGCGGCAAATTTGACGCAGCCATTGGCTCTATGAAATCGGATGGCTCATTGAACGCCCTGATCGCCAAATGGGGCGTTGGCGAACAATTCTAACTGGCGAAGTTTTGGGGCGGGGTTCATCCTCGCCCCCATTGCGCCATAACGCCGCCGTATGAGACGGCGCTGCAGCTTTAGAAAAAACAACCCCCGAAACAGGCCAGCCGATGCCAAACTGAAGGTCCCAGTCCGATATTTAGCTATTGTTCAGATCCAAGCCTCCTCACCAGCCTGCCTTGGCTCAGCTGCTATCTGACCACGGGCAAGCACCTGTTGTTTTACCAATCCTTCGCAACTGTGCTCATCCTTTTGGCTGTCACCGCACCCACGGCGCTTGTGTTTGGCTTTGGCGGCGCCACCCTGGCCCGCGCCCGGCTCTTGCCACTACGACTGGTCGGCAAAACCTATATCTCCGCCGTGCGCGGCGTGCCCGACATCGCTTTTTTCCTATTTTTCGTCATCGCTTTAGATCAGGGGTTCGAATGGCTGCGCCACCAAGCCCTTTGCCCCGATTGGACCGCGCCTATTCGCCAAGGCAATGATTTTGTCGTCTGCGCTGCTGCCAAGCTGCCCTTGGGCACTTCTCCGCAATATGTGCATGAGATTTACGGGTTTTTTACCGCGGTTCTGACCTTCGCAATCGTCTTTGGAGCCTTTGCCGCGAATGTTCTTTTCGGCGCAATGCGCGCTGTGCCCCAAGCCCAGATAGAAACGGCACAGGCCTATGGTATGCGGCCCGCACAGGTATTTTGGCGCATTCTGGTGCCGCAAATGTGGGTCTATGCCCTGCCCGGGCTGTCTAATCTTTGGATGGTCTTGATCAAAGCCACACCTTTGTTGTTTTTGCTAGGCGTAGAAGATGTCGTCTACTGGGCGCGTGAATTGGGCGGCACAAAACAGGCGAAATTCTCGGCCTATCCCCATGGCGATTGGCGTATGCAGTATTTTCTGTTTCTATTGGCCTTTTACCTCGTCTTTACCAAAGTCTCTGAAATTGTGCTCGAGCGCGTGATGAAGCGCCTCACCCATGGGCAAGGCACATTGGGAGCGCGCCCATGAGCTGCCAGCAAACCATTTTGGACTATGGGCTGCGCTCTTTGGGCTATGGCGAACGCCTGCTGCCCAAGTCTGATTTCACCCTCTGCCAACATTTCACCTTGATCGGCTCGGGCCTCATTTGGAACATCTACTTCGGAGCTTTGGCACTTTTGATCGGGTTTTTCATTGCCAATGCGATGGCGCTCGCCAAGGCCAGCCCCCGCGCCATGCTGCGCCGGCCGGCCGAATGGTTTATTCTGATTTTCCGCGGATCTCCGTTGTTTATCCAATTTTTCTTGGCCTATTTCATCTTTCTACGCCTCAAGCAGCAAGGCCTTCTGCCTTGGCTGACTGCGGCGCAATTTGGAGCGCTCTTGGTGCTGATCCTCAACACCGCCGCCTATTCTGCCGAAATATTTTACGGCGCGTTGCGCTCAGTGCCCAATGGGGAGGTCGAGGCCGCCGATGCCTATGGCCTGACGGGCTGGTCACGCTTTCGCCGCGTGATCTGGCCCACCAGCCTGCGTCTGGCTTGGCCGGCCTATACCAATGAGGCAATCTTTCTGTTTCATGCGACGACCTTGGTATTCTTCTCAGGCTTTCCAGCCTGGCAACAACGCGGCGATGCCCTCTATTACGCCAGCTATTTCGCAGATAAGACGTTCAACCCATTCATCGCCTATCCCATCTTGGCCTTTTACTTCATCCTGCTCACTTTGGTGATCATCGGCATTTTTGGCCTTGTCAACGCGCGTCTCAATCGACATCTTCCAAGTCAAGCGTGCCCAAAACTTCGGTATAGGCCACAGGTCATAAGATGAGTGAATCCCTTCGTGTCGCAGCTGTTGATCTCAATGGTCAATTACGCGGCAAACGCGTCCCGAAAACCCAAAGCGGCAAGCAAATGCGTATGCCGCTTTCCGTCCTCAATATTGATGTGTTCGGCGCAGATATCGAACATTCGCCGCTTGTGTTTGACTCCGGCGATCAAGATGGCGTTATGGTGCCGGCGGGCCGTGAGCTTATACCTCTGCCTTGGGTGGCAGGCGCGGCAGAATTGGACCTGCGAGTGATGCACAAGGAAGACGGCGCCCCATTTGAAGGCGACCCGCGCATCGCTTTAAGCAATGTTTTGGACCGGTACGCCCGTCATGGCTGGCAGGTCATTGCTGCCTGCGAGCTTGAATTTTTCTTACTCGAAGATGGCGGCAATCTCGTTCCCCCCGTGAACCCCAAAACCGGTCGCAGGTTGACCGGAACAGAAATTTTGTCTCTGCGGGAATTGGATGGATTCGATCTTTTCTTCAACGATATCACCAATGGGGCGAAGCTCATGGGGCTTGGTGATTTAACCATCACGACCGAAGCCGGCGTTGGGCAGTTCGAAGTCACAATGACCCATGGCCCAGCGCTTCACATCGCCGATCATGTCATTTTGCTTAAAGAATTGATCAAGGGCACCGCACGCAATCACGGCATGGCCGCAACCTTCATGGCCAAACCCTTTTCTCAAGAGAGTGGCAACGGGCTGCATACGCATTTCTCAGTTATCAATCAGGCGGGTGAGAACATCTTATGTAACCAAACAATGTTGCAGTCCGCAGTCGCAGGCTGCCTCGAAGCCTTCGAGGCTAGCACGCTGTTGTTCGCCCCCTACACCAATAGTTTTGAGCGTTTCGTAGCTGGCGCCCATGCTCCGACCGCCGCCACCTGGGGCTATGAAAACCGCACCGTAGCGCTGCGCATTCCCAGCGGTCCAGAAGCGGCTCGGCGGATTGAACATCGCGTCGCAGGCGGTGATGCCAACCCTTATTTGTTGTTCGCCGCCATTTTCGGCGCCGCTTTAGAGGGTATTGAACGCAAAGCCGTTCCGCCCGCTCCGATTGAGGGCAATGCCTATGAGCACCCCGCACATTTGCCTGGGCTGCTGCCTGATCTTTCGGCAGCGATTGAGGGGCTTGAGGCGCCGCTCCTCAAACAATTCATGCCCCCTCTCATTTTGGAAAATCTCGCAGCCACAAAATCACAAGAGCGCGATCTGTTTAACAAACTTTCGGATCATGATGCCCTTATGGCCCTAATTGATGCGGCCTAAACAGGTCTTTTCAAACCTGCGGAACCTGCATAGGGTACGCATGTTCTACAAGAGGTTCCAATGCTGATCGGCATTTTACAATGTGGCCATGCGCCCGATGAGGTACGTGCCCAGCACGGCGATTTTGACGCTATGTTTGCCGCTTTGTTTCAAGGCTATGATTTCACCTTCCAAACCTGGAACGTGGTGGATGGAGAATTTCCCACCACCGTTGACGCGGCAGATGGCTGGTTGATTTCCGGCTCCAAACATGGCGCCTATGAGGATCATGCTTTCATCCCCCCTTTGAGCGATTTAATTCGCGAAATCTACGCCAGCGCGCGCCCCATGGTCGGTATTTGCTTTGGCCATCAGATCATTGCGCAAGCGCTGGGGGGGCATGTGGAGAAGTTTGAAGGCGGCTGGGCTATTGGCCGACATGATTACAGCTTTAATGGCCACGGTTCGGTGACGTTGAATGCTTGGCACCAAGATCAAGTCACGGCCCTACCTCCAGAAGCACAGGTCATCGGCAGCAGCCCGTTTTGTCAATTTGCGGCGCTGCTCTACGGTGAAAAAGCCTTCACGGTGCAACCCCACCCTGAGTTTAGCAATCCAGTTTTCGATGATTATGTAAAATCGCGACGCTCAAGCCCAGCCTATCCCGCCGCCGTGATGCAACGCGCCGATCAATTGCGC
Organism: Planktomarina sp.; assembly: GCA_022425445.1. Lineage (GTDB taxonomy): Bacteria > Pseudomonadota > Alphaproteobacteria > Rhodobacterales > Rhodobacteraceae > Planktomarina. The sequence continues at coordinate 50,254 of JAKMFM010000168.1, read as the reverse complement.
CATGTGCCGATCCAGAATTCCGCAATTGCTGCGGATATAGCCGCCTTCCTCAAAGGTGAATATAGAGCGGAGATATCATCATGAGTTGGAAAGACAGCCTACCGGACAGTGCCAAAGCCTATATTGGCGAGCGGCAATTGGATGAGGTTGAATGCATCATCTCTGATTTTCCAGGCGTGGCGCGCGGCAAAGCTGTTCCGGCATCAAAATTTGCCAAACAAGAGCATTTCTACCTGCCCAACTCTATTTACCTGCAAACTCTTACGGGCGAATGGGCGGAAGCTGCGGGCGACGAAGGTTGGGTGGAGCCTGATATGACGCTGCGGCCCGATCTCGACACCGCCACCGCAGCGCCCTGGGCCACCGATGCCACCTTACAGGTCATTCATGATGCCTATGATCGCGATGGTGCGCCGATACCAACCGCGCCGCGCAATGTCCTCAAGCGGGTGGTTCAATTGTTTCGCGACAAGGGGCTTGAGCCTGTGGTTGCCCCAGAGATGGAATTTTTTCTTGTCGCCCGCAATACAGATCCGGCCCAACCGATTGTGCCCATGATGGGGCGCTCAGGACGGCCAGCGGCGGCGCATCAAGCCTATTCGCTGTCGGCTGTTGATGAATATGGCCCAGTTATCGACGATATTTATGACTTTGCCGAGGCCCAAGGCTTCGAAATTGACGGCATTACCCAAGAGGGCGGCGCAGGTCAGGTGGAGATTAATTTGCGCCATGGCGATCCGGTAAAACTCGCCGATGAAGTGTTCTTCTTCAAGCGTCTGATCCGCGAAGCGGCCTTAAAGCACGATTGTTTTGCTACGTTCATGGCCAAACCCATCGCCGATGAACCCGGCTCCGCCATGCACATTCATCACTCGTTTTTGGATGCAGAGGGAGAGAATATTTTTGTCGGCCCACAGGGCGGTGAAACCGATGTATTTTACCATATGATCGCCGGGCTGCAAAATCATCTGCCGTCGGTCATTGCCATCCTGGCACCCTATGTGAACAGCTATCGGCGCTACGTCAAAGATCACGCCGCCCCGATCAATCTCGAATGGGCCCGGGACAATCGCACCACTGGAATTCGCATCCCCCTGTCATCACCCAAGGCCCGCAGGATCGAAAACCGCCTGGCCGGCATGGATTGCAATCCCTACCTTGGCATTGCCGCCTCTCTGGCCTGTTGCTATCTGGGGCTTGAAGATCAGGAGCGCCCTGACAAGCAATATCGTGGTGATGCCTATGACAGCGAGGAGGCGATCCCCTATGACCTCTTCACGGCTATGGATATTTTTGATGATGCTAAGCGGCTGCATGAGGTGCTTGATCCCGAATTTGCCCGCGTCTATTCGATCGTGAAACGCACGGAATATAGCGAGTTTTTACAAGTTATATCCACTTGGGAGCGCGAGCATCTGTTGTTGAATGTCTGATTTTCTCTATGTCAACGATCAAGCAGGAAGCTATCCCGCCAGCTGGTATGCCCAAAGCATCCAAGAACATCCGGTGCGCCCGGCACTGACGGATGTGATATCCTGTGACGTCTGCGTCATTGGTGCAGGTTTCACCGGATTGTCTTGCGCGCTGCATTTGGCGCAAAAGGGCTATAATGTGATCGTGCTGGATGCCCATCGGGTCGGCTTTGGCGCCTCGGGCCGCAACGGCGGGCAGGTCGGTTCAGGATATAACCAAGACCAACAAACGCTTGAAAAGACATTGGGCCATGATGCGGCCCATCAGCTTTGGGATATGGCGCAGGCCGCCAAATCTTTGACGCAAGACTTGGTGGCGCAACATGCGCCAGAGGCTGGCTATCAATCTGGGGTCGCCGAAGCAGATTTCAGTGCAAGAGACCGAGCCAGCAGCCACGCAAAGGCGGATTATCTGGCCCGGCATTATGGCTATGAAGAGATAGAGTGCCTCAGCAAGATTGATCTCGCAGATCTCATAAAATCTCCGCGCTATGCAGGCGGGATCATAGATTGGGGCGCAGGGCATTTGCATCCGCTGCGCTACGCGCTGGGTCTGGCCAATGCAGCTGAAGCTGTGGGAGCGCGCATTTTTGAGCAAAGCGCTGCGGTTTCGGTGCAAGACGGCCCGCCGAGCCTCGTGCACACCGCCAAGGGCCAATTGCGCGCCGACTATGTCATCCATGCCACCAACGGCTATCACAGCAGCCTCAACCCGAGCCAGGCGGCCAAGGTCATGCCGATCAATAACTTTCTGGTGGCCACGGCACCGCTGGACCGGCCGCAAGAGGTTTTGCGCAAACCCATCGCTGTGGCAGATAATCGGTTCGTGCTCAATTACTACCGCCTCAGCCATGACAATCGACTGATTTTTGGCGGTGGCGAAAGCTATGGCGCAAGGTTTCCCAAGGATATTTTTGCCAAGGTCCACAAGCCCCTGTGTGAAATTTTTCCGCAGCTGGCCGATGTGCCGCTGACCCATGCTTGGGGCGGAACGCTGGGGATCACGACACGGCGTCTTCCGCTCTTTGCCCGTGTTGGGCCGCAACAGCTCACCGCTTCGGGCTATTCAGGGCATGGGGTGGCCCTGGCGGGATTCGCAGGGCAGGTCTTGGCAGAAACAATCGCCGGAAATGCCGAGCGCTTTGACCTTCTGTCGCAACTTCCCACTCCTTCCTTTCCCGGTGGGCAAAGCCTGCGTGGCCCAATCATGACTTTAGCGATGACATGGTTCGCTCTGCGCGATACGCTTGGCCTATGACACAGGTTGCCCCTTGCAGATTCACCCCAAAATCCGTGCCTGCCACCGGCTGGTTCGGCGTGGGCAATGGCACTTGGGCTTGGGCGGGCGCGCCGCCCGAAACTCGCGGCACGATTTTCAGCCGGCCTTAACTCTAAAGGCCTATTGTTTCCAAGCCGGCGGCCCGAACCCCGGCCCCCCATACATAAAGGTCCCCCAATGAAAGACCAATCTCCCAACAGCTGGGAAGCACGGGCAGACGCCCACTCCTTCTATGGCTTCACCGATTTACCAACGATTGAAAATCGCGGCGCGACCGTACTCACCCACGGCCGCGGCCCCTATGTTTTTGATGTGCATGGCCAGCAATTTTTAGACGCCAACTCCGGACTTTGGAATATGGTGGCCGGATTTGATCATGCCGGTCTCGCGCAGGCCGCCAAGGGTCAATATGATCGCTTTCCCGGCTATCACGCCTTCTTCGGCCGCATGTCCGACCAAACCGTAATGCTATCGGAAAAGCTGATTGAGGTCTCGCCCTTCGAGACCGGCAAGGTGTTTTACACCAACTCTGGCTCTGAAGCCAACGACACGATGGTCAAAATGCTTTGGTTTTTGCACGGCTCTGAAGGCCATAGTCAGCGGCGCAAAATTATTACACGCAAGAATGCCTACCACGGCGTCACGGCGGTATCAGCCTCAATGACCGGCAAACCCTATAACGCGGTCTTCGGCCTGCCCTTGCCGGGCTTTTTGCATTTGACCTGCCCGCATTTCTGGCGAGAGGGCCGGCCTGGCGAGACAGAGGCGCAGTTTACTGCCCGGCTTGCGGCAGAATTGGAAGAGATGATCTTGCGTGAGGGCGCAGACACGATTGCCGGGTTCTTCGCAGAACCGGTTCTGGGCGCAGGTGGGGTCATTCCACCGCCAGAGGGATACTTTCAAGCGCTACAGCCCATTTTGAAAAAATATGGGATCCCGTTGATTTCCGATGAGGTGATTTGCGGTTTTGGGCGCACCGGGCATACTTGGGGCTGCGAGGCCTATGAATTTGTTCCCGATGCCATTATCAGCTCCAAAAACCTCACGGCTGGATATTTCCCAATGGGGGCCGTCATTCTAGGCCCGCAATTAACCCAGCGCTTGCAAGCAGCCTCAGAGGCAATTGAGGAATTCCCGCATGGGTTCACCGCATCAGGCCATCCGGTCGGCTCTGCAATTGCTTTGAAAGCCATTGATGTCATCTTGAATGAAGGGCTTGCTGAAAATGTACGCCGCCTGACTCCCTATTTCGAGGCACATATGCAGCGGCTCCTTGAGAACCCAAATATTGGTGAGGCAAGAGGTAAGGGCTTGATGGGAGCTTTGGAGGCTGTGCAAGATAAGGACAGCAAAACCCCCTTTGCCGCAGAATTATCTGTCAGTGAGCGCATAGCGAACAGCTGCACCGATCACGGGTTGATCTGTCGGCCTTTGGGACAGTCCATCGTATTATGCCCGGCGTTCATCTTCACCGAAAGCCATATTGACGAGATGTTTGAAAAGCTGGAAGCGGCTTTGAAGAAAGTGTTCCTTGAAGTGGCCTAGTCCTTGCATCGGGCGGGGTCTTCCGCCCGACATTGCCTTATAATTTTGACAATTTTTCTTGCAGCTCCGCCAATTGGGATTTGATATCGTTCAGATCATTGGCGCTTTCACCGGCACTGCTCTCGGTGCTGCTGGCCGGGCTCGATCCAGACAATCCGCCGGTCATGGCCTTCATAAATGCCTCTTGCTGAGCCTTCATCATCTCAAAGCCCGGCATCGCGGCCATGGGATTGACCACTGTGAGATTTTCCATGGCTTTGGATTGCCCATCGCGCAGCATCTCAAAGCTGGCCGCAAGAAATTGCGGTACAACCGATGTGGCTTGTGAGGCGTAAGAGCGCACCAGATCGGTTAGAACGTCAACCGGCAAGACATTTTCACCGCGGCTTTCGTGTTCGGCTATAATTTGCAGCAAATATTGCCGCGTCAAATCATCGCCAGATTTTAGGTCGATAATTTGTACCTCGCGCCCCTCTCGAATGAACCCCGCAATATCATCCAGTGTTACATAATCGCTTGATTCGGTGTTGTATAAACGCCGGCTTGCATAACGCTTTATCAAAAGCGGCTTTGTTTTCTTGGTCATATTCCAGCCCTTTGCAGCGACTCACCGCTTTTGCGCGGCCCTGCGGAAATGCTATGCAAACGCAGCACAAAAAGAAAGGGCGCAGCAAGTGCCACGCCCTTCAATACCGGTTCACCTAAATTTGGGAGGACAGATAAACCTAATTTTATGTCGGCGCTCAGGCAGCTTTCGCAGCTTTGCCGGCTTTTTTCATTGCAGCTGTGGCTTCAGCACTCACTTCTTTTCCAGCAGCCATCATCAACTCAGCGGAGTCGAGCTGTACTTTTTTCGCAACACCAGCCATCGCAGCCATGTTCTCAGCAGCCATTTCCGCAGAGGCGGATGCAAAATCTGTCAATGTCTGTGCAGCCGCAGCAGGATCTGCGTTTACTTTTGACAAGTCAGCAACTTTTTCCAAAGAAGCTTTTGTCCAAGCCGAAGAAATCTCGGCAGATTTCATCGCAGCTTCCAAAGCAACGGCGGACATTTTTTCGCCAAAAGCCGCTTGAGCTTTATAGGCATCTTCAAAAGCAGACATATCTACTGGGAATTTACCCATCATGTCTTTGAACATCGCGGTGTAATCAGGTGTCTTTGTCATGTGCTTAATCCTCAAGCGTGTTATCTCTCTGACACCTACATAGATGCTGCGCCGCGGCATTGCAAGTAATTTCTGCATTGCAGCATAAATTATTTCAACACATACTGCCCAGGTGCATTGGATAATTTCAATCCGTTGGGAGATTTTGGCTTGCGCGCCTTGAGGCTCTCGCCGCTTTGCAGCATTAACCAATCTTTCCAAGCTGGCCACCAACTGCCTTTGGTATAAGTGGCAGAAGACTGCCAATCTTCTGGGCTCTGGGCCAAGGACTTTTGAGTATAATAGCCATATTTGTTGCGCTGCGGTGGATTGATGATCCCTGCGACATGTCCAGATTCGGCCAAGATGAAATGGCGGTCGGCACCAGTCATTTGCTGCACGCCCCGATAGGATTGTGCCCAAGCGGCAATGTGATCTGTCTCACAGGCCACCGCACAGACCGGCACGACAATATCGCTCAATTGCAACCGTGCACCGCAGACCTCAAACCCACCATCGGCGAATTGATTTTTTTGACAAAGCCCGCGCAGATACTCAATCGCCATGCGGCCAGGCAGGTTGGTGCCGTCGCCATTCCAATACAGCAAGTCAAACGCCGGCGGCGTTTCTCCCATCATATAGTGACGAATTGCGGGGCCATAGATCAGATCATTCGAGCGCAAAAAGGAAAAGGTCCGTGACATGAAGAATTTATCTAAGATGCCATTGTCCTCCACCTCAGCCGCGATTCCATCCACAAAGTCATTGTCCAAGAATACCGACATCTCCCCTTGATCGGAAAAATCTGTCAGAGTGGTAAATAGGGTTGCGGATTTCACCGACGTGTCGCCGCGCTGAGCCAAAAGCGCCAGCGTCAGGGACAGGGTCGTGCCCCCTATGCAATAGCCAGTGGCATTGACCTGCGGCACGTCGCAAATCTTTTTGACCTGTTCAATGGCCGTCAGAAAACCATCCTCGATATAGGTTGAAACACCCGTGTCGCGCATGGACGCGTCTGGATTTATCCAGCTCACCACAAAAAGGGTGAAGCCTTGATCGACAATCCATTTCACCAAGCTGTTCTCTGGCCGCAGATCCATAATGTAAAATTTGTTGATCCAAGGTGGGAAGACGACCAAAGGCACCTCCTGCACCGTTTGCGTGGTTGGACTATACTGGATCAGCTCGAACAGGTGATTGCGGAACACAACTTTGCCTGGCGTCGTCGCGATATTGCCCCCGACATCAAAAGCGCCTTGATCGGCCAGTGTCACCATGAGGTCGCCATTATTGGCTTCAATATCTCGCACAAGATTTTCTAAGCCGCGCACGAGGCTCTCGCCATCGGTCTCAACCGCCCGAGCCAAGGCCTGCGGGTTCGTACCGAGAAAATTGCTTGGGCTAAACATATCCATAATCTGACGGCTAAAGAAATCCAGCTTTTGCCGCTCTCGCGGGTCGAGATTATCCATCTGCGCAACGGCCGCTTCCATTGCCTTGGTATTGAGCAGATATTGCTGCCTTATGAAATTAAAATAAGGGTGCTCATTCCATAGTGGATCTGAGAATCTGCGGTCGGCAGGTGCGCTCTGGCTGTCGACGAAATGCTGTAGTGATTGCCCCCAATAGGCGATTTGCTGCTCGATCACACGGGATGGATTGCTCATCATCTCGGTGACATAGGCCGTTGCCGCCTTGGTAAACAGCTCATGTCCTGGCCCCTGGAGCGCAGCTCGCACGGGTTTTTTGTGGGAAACCGCTGCCAAAAGCCGCTGAGTCAGCGCCTCGACACGTTGTAAATTTTCCGTCAACCGCTCTAACCCGAGCTCGGTGCTGCCATTATCAGTTGTCATGTCGACAAAAGCCCCCTATTTTGCAGTTGCAGCATAAATGAAACTTTATAATTATCAAAATATAAAGTTGCATAGCCGCCATGCAAGGAGAGAAACATCAATGCGCTATATGGCCACTTATGATATGATGGAAACATTGCGGAACACCAACCAGTGGATGGGCGCAACAGCAAAAGCGATGGCGTCCTACCCGATGTTTGCCATGGTTCCCAATCCAGCTTTCCAATGGATGTCCGCTTGGGGCGAAGTCACCGAACGGGCCTATGCACGCATGGTGGTCAAACCTGGTTGGCGTTTGGATTTTGTCTCAACCGAGGATGGCAAAGATCATTTGGTCGAAGTCGAAACCGTAGTGGCCAAGCCGTTTGGCGACTTGATCCATTTCGCCGTACCTGGCCGCACCCCACGGGACCGCAAGGTGCTTTTGGTTGCTCCCATGAGCGGACATTACGCCACGCTCTTGCGCTCCACCGTGCGCAGCCTGCTGCCCGATTGTGAAGTCTATATCACTGATTGGCACAATGCCCGCGATATTCCTGTCAGCGCCGGTAAGTTCGATGTGGAAGACTACACCCTCTATCTGGCAGAGTTCATAAAAGAGCTGGGTTCTGACACCCATGTTATTGCCGTGTGCCAGCCCGGACCAATTGCTCTTGTCGCAACAGCCTATCTCGCCGCCACCGCCCCAGAGGCGCAACCCGCGAGCCTGACTTTAATCGGCGGCCCAATTGATCCAGATGCCAACCCCAGTGACGTCACCGACTTTGGCAATCGCGTCCAAATGGGCCAGTTGGAAGAAACTATGATCCAGCAGGTTGGATTCCAACATGCCGGTGTCGGTCGCAGAGTCTATCCGGGCCTCCTACAATTGATGAGCTTCATGTCCATGAACAGCGATACCCATGGCAAGGCATTCACCGATCAAATAATCCGCACGGCTCAGGGCGAAGCGCGCGACAATGACAAGCACAATCGCTTCTATGATGAATATCTCGCCGTGATGGATATGACAGCCGAATTTTACCTCTCAACGGTGCATCGGATTTTCAAGCAACGTGAAGTGGCGCGCAACGCATTTTATGTGCAAGGGATTCATGCAGATATCTCGAAAATCACATCTGTTCCGGTCATTGTGGTAGAGGGGGAGAATGATGACATCTCCGCGCCGGGACAATGTTTGGCCGCGCTGGATCTGCTCACCGGGCTGCCGCAATCCCTAAAAGCCGCACATCTCGAACCGGGCGCTGGCCACTATGGAATTTTTGCGGGGAAAAGCTGGCGCAATAATATCCGCCCCTTGGTTCTTGAATTTATCGCCGGCGCGAAGCAGCACAGAAAGCCAAAACCATCGAAAGCTTGAGCCTGCGCGCGCTGGGCTGGTCAGAGCATTTTGCCGATCAAGCCACCTCAGCCGCCCTGGCGCAAACACCGCCCGTGCGCATCACCCAGGTGCATCGAAACACGCTGCATATCCAGGGTGTTGATCTCGATACGATCATTCCAAGCCTGCAAGGGGTCACCGTTGGAGACTGGCTCCTCTTTGACAAAGAGGCGCCGCGCAACAGTCAATTGTTGAGCCGAAAGAGCCTGATAAAAAGGCGCGCACCGGGCCATGATCGCAAAGAACAGCTGATCGCTGCCAATCTCGATACGGCATTTGTTGTGACCTCTTGCAACAATGACTTCAGCCTGGCGCGGTTGGAACGTTACGTTGCCATGGCCCATGATGCCGGTGTCACACCAGTCATCATTTTAAGCAAAATTGATTTGACCACCGACCCCAGCGCCTTTGTCGAGCAGGCCCAAAGTATTTCACCACAGATCTCCGTGGTCCCCCTTGATGCCCGCAGTCCCAAGGCCAGTGGCCTTCTGCGCTCTTGGTGCCAAGCCGGGCAAACCGTCGCGTTTCTTGGCTCATCTGGGGTGGGTAAATCCACCTTGACCAATTCCCTAGCCGGCAATGAGGCCATCGCCACCCAAGATATCCGCGCCAGCGACGGCAAGGGCCGCCACACCACCACCGGACGACAACTGTATATTCTGCCGAGCGGATGCGCCGTTCTGGATACGCCCGGGATGCGTGAAATTCAGCTGACTGATGTTTCCAGCGGCTTAGAAGAAACCTTCGCGGATTTGCACGCGCTCCAACAAAACTGCCGCTTCAATGATTGCGCCCATAACACCGAACCGGGCTGTGCTGTGCAAGCGGCCATTGCCTCTGGGGACGTTGACGTGCCCCGCCTGCAACGATGGCTCAAACTTGTGGCGGAAGATGCCGAAAACACCAAATTCTTGGCAGATCGAAAACGGCGTGACCGGGCGAGAAACAAAGCTGAAAAATCTGTTTCAAAGCACAGCGCAAAGAAATAGCGCCTGCCCGTTTAGCCGATCGCACAGCGATACATCTGCCCTACGCGCGCCGCAACAATCTGCGTCTGCCGCTCAGCCGCCCATAACCATCAATTCGGAAACCGCCATTTTGGCATGATCTGAAAACGGATCAGCCTGCGCGATTTTCACCGCAGCGTCCATATCCTCTGCCTCAACGATCAAAAATCCGGTGATGGCTACAGGCTCATCACTAAGCCCATCCGGGCCAACCACCTTGGAGCGTTTCACCGGAGAAGCGGGATAGACCACAGCCTCCCCAAGGCCGGCCAACCAGTCCATCCATTTTCCCATATGGGCCTTGCCGTCTTCTGGAGAACTCATCTGAGGTTGCTCTAAATAGGTTAATAAAAACTGTGCCATGGGCCCGTCTCCTAAAATTCATTCTGCCTTAGTAGCCCCAATCACATCCGTTATTGCCTCTTGGGTCAAGGCCAAAGCCCTGGGAGATGAAAATCGGTGATCCCCGCCTTTGAGCAAGCGCAGTTGAATGTCGTCGCCGGTCGCAAGCGCAAAAAGACGTTGCGCCAGTTCAACCGACACCTCTTCATCCTCATCACCTTGCAAAAATCGCGTCGGAAAGGGCAAATTCAACGGGCTGCGCAGAACAAGATGTGACCGACCATCCTCAATCAGGCGCTTGGTGATCGGATAGGGATCGCCATAACCCGAAGGAATATTAACCAGCCCCTCTTGCGTCAAAAATTTGCGAGTGTCAGCGTTGAAATTTGCCCAAAACCCATCCTCCGTAAAATCCGGAGCCGCGGCGATGGTCACGAGCCCTGCAATTCGCTCTGGAATCCGTTTCGTCATTAGAAGGGAAATCCATCCGCCCATAGATGAGCCAACCAAAATTTGTGCCCCTTCGGTCAGTTCACAAATTGCCGACTGCGCATCTTCCGCCCAATCGCCAATGCACCCATCTGTGAAGGCCTCCGAAGACGCGCCGTGCCCTGAATAGTCAAATCGCAAAAACCCGCGGCCTTCCGCCTTGCACCAGGACTCCAAATGCAGCGCTTTGGTGCCTGTCATATCGGACATAAACCCGCCCAAAAACACCACGCCGGGCCCCGTGCCTTTGCTCTGCGCATAAGCAATTCTTCGACCTGAATCCGTTGTCAAAAATTTCATGCGCACCCCCAAGTTTGAGCCAGATTTTATCTGCACAATGGGTCCTGACAATGGAATTTCGCGCCCCTGCGGTGCCAACGGCTGGGCCTGTGTCATATTGGCCGCAACGCGCCCCAGTGTTTGGGTGGTTGACAGCCAAATTCAAAACCGCCAAACAGCAGCCGAACCAAATACCCGCAACCGGGCGTTCCGTGGGCGCCAAACTGACGAGGAGTGCCCGTGATGGCCCAAATCTCACTCACCCTTCCCGACAATTCTATCCGCCATTATGAGGCCGGCATCACCGCCGCCGAAGTGGCTGCTGATATCGCCAGTTCTTTGGCGAAGAAAGCCATTTCCGCAACGGTGAATGGTGCCCATTTTGATCTGGTTTGGCCCATTGAGACCGACGCCACGATCGCGATTCATACCATGAAAGATGAGGTCCAAGCCAATGAGCTGATCCGGCATGATTTAGCCCATATCATGGCCCGTGCGGTTCAGGAAATTTGGCCTGATGTGCAGGTGACGATCGGTCCGGTGATCAAAGACGGCTGGTATTATGACTTTGATCGCAAAGAGGCTTTCACCCCAGAAGACTTGGGCGTGATTGAGAAAAAGATGAAGGAAATCATCAATAAGCGCGATGCAGTCCGCACCGAAGTTTGGGATCGCGCGCGCGCGGTGCAACATTATACCGACGCCAGAGAGCCCTATAAGGTGGAGCTGATTGACGCCATCCCTGGTGACGAACCTCTGCGAATGTATTGGCACGGTGACTGGCAAGATCTGTGCCGTGGACCACATTTGCAACACACAGGGCAAGTGCCCGCAGATGGGTTCAAATTGATGAGTGTGGCCGGCGCCTATTGGCGCGGCGACAGCGATAGGGCGATGTTGCAACGGATCTATGGGGTTGCATTTTCCAACAAAGAAAAGCTCAAAGCTCACCTGCATATGCTCGAAGAAGCCGCCAAACGCGACCACCGCAAGCTGGGCCGCGAAATGGATTTGTACCATATGCAAGAAGAGGCACCCGGACAGGTCTTTTGGCATCCAAACGGCTGGACCATCTACACCGAACTCCAAGATTATATGCGCCGCAAACAACGTGCAGGCGGCTATGTTGAGGTCAACACCCCGCAGGTGGTGGACCGCAAGCTTTGGGTGGCCTCAGGCCATTGGGACAAGTATCAAGAGAATATGTTCATCGTCGAAGTGGATGAAGAGCATGCTCGCGAAAAGGCCGTTAATGCGCTCAAGCCGATGAACTGCCCCTGTCATGTGCAGATTTTCAACCAAGGCCTAAAATCTTACCGAGATCTGCCGCTGCGCATGGCTGAATTTGGCAGCTGCGCACGCTACGAGCCGTCAGGGGCACTTCATGGCATCATGCGGGTGCGCGGCTTTACGCAAGATGACGGGCATATTTTCTGCCGTGAGGACCAAATCGAAGAGGAAACCGCTCTCTATATCGCCTATCTAACCTCTGTATATAAAGATCTTGGCTTTGAATCCTTCCGCGTGAAATTCAGTGATCGGCCAGAAAAGCGCTCCGGCTCTGATGAGGTCTGGGATCGGGCGGAAACCGCCCTTCTGGCCGCAACCCGCAAGGCAGGTATCGAACCGGAAATGAACCCCGGAGAAGGTGCATTCTACGGTCCGAAATTGGAGTTTGTTTTAACCGATGCCATTGGCCGTGATTGGCAATGCGGCACCCATCAGGTGGATTTCGTTCTGCCCGAGCGCTTAGATGCAAGCTATATCGGCGAAGATGGCAATAAGCACCGGCCGGTCATGCTGCATCGCGCCTGCCTGGGGTCTTTTGAGCGTTTCATCGGGATATTGATCGAAGAACATGCCGGGCGCTTGCCCCTTTGGCTGGCACCGCGGCAGGTGGTGGTGGCTTCCATCGTATCGGACGCCGATGAATTTGTGCATGAGGCCGTTGCGGCTTTGCGCGCCGTGGGCGTCCGGGCCGAAGCGGACACCCGCAACGAAAAAATCAATTACAAAGTGCGTGAACATTCCGTCGCTAAAGTACCTGTGATCCTCGCGGTGGGGATGAAAGAGGTTGCGGACCGGACCCTATCAATGCGCCGCTTGGGCAGCAAAAATAGTGAAGTTGTGGCACTTGATCAACTTGTGGCGGCGCTCAAAACCGAATCCACACCACCGGATTTGCTGTAAAATCCAAATCCACTTTATACCAAAAAACTGCCCGATCATCGCATCGGGCAGCTATGCGCCCGGCAGGGCCGCATAGTAAGCCGCCACATCAGGCTTCCAGCCGAGCGTCATTTCTCCGTCATCATGAACAATCAACGGACGTTTCATCAGCGCAGGATGCGCCTTGAGAAGGGCCAGTGGATCACCGGCCTGGGCCACCGCGTCCAAGCCGCGCCAGGTGGTCGAAGCACGGTTCAGCAGAGCATCTCCAAACTTCGCAAGTGCCGCCGCAAGAACTGCATCCGGCACCGACCCGTCCCGCACATCGATATAATCGACCTGCTGATTTTGCAGCGCTTTTCTAGCTTTGCGACAGGTGTCGCAGGCTTTTAATCCATAAAGTTGCATAAAATTTCCCTTGATTTTATTTTTAATCGCATAATTGTATAGGTATCGCATCTGAATAACAGGATTTTCGTGAGAAATTTTGCCATTCAGCCGCGGGATGCCGTCCGCAACTCTACGGGCGTGTACTTATGACTTGGGAGAATATGATATGCCTTTGGGCACAGTAAAATGGTTCAACACCACAAAAGGTTTCGGGTTCATTGAACCAGAAGGTGGAGGAAGTGACGTGTTTGTCCATATTTCGGCCGTCGAGCGCGCTGGAATGACAAGCTTGGCCGACAACCAAAAAATAAACTATGAGCTGGTCGAAGGACGCGACGGGCGTCAAATGGCTGGTGAATTGAGCAACGCCGAATAAACGCGCAACGCTGCAGTCAGAGCGGACAGTGATCCGCTAAATGTTGGGCCGTGCCCAACAGGTTTCCTTTTGTGCCATGCGCTTGGACGTTACCGCCCAATCGCGGCTTCAAATTCTCTCCATTCACCCTTGCTCATACCTGAGTCTTCTTGCGTGACAGGCTCACCAGCAAGCATGCGTTTCAGACATTCCACCGATTTGGCAGAGAATACCGCGCCGCCCAAACGATAATCCTCAAAAGCGCCATAGGCCGCAGGCACCCAGTCGCGCACCATCTCACACATTGCCTCAGCATAGACCCTTATTTCATATTGCGCATGTGAATCGGCCCGAAGGCGCAAAAAGTGAAACAGGTTGTGCAGATCAACTTTCCAGTACCACTGCGTGTAAATATTGGCCGGCAGGTTCATTCGCGCCAATTCACGGGCCAAACCATCCTGCCCCTCACCCGAGATCATCGCCTCGTAATTGTCATAGGCGCGGTTGCTGTCTGATTTCAAAATTTCCAAAACCCGCGCCGCTTCCGCCCCTTGCAAAACCTGCCCGCGGCCCTGGTTGTTCACCACTGATTGCGCCGCCAGAGAGTCCGGTTCTGGGATGTAAAACTCTCGGTCGAGAATCGAATAGCGCGCAGAATATTCATTTACATTGGCGGTGCGATGCCGAATCCATTGGCGCGCTACGAAAACCGGCAATTTCACGTGCAGTTTGATTTCACACATCTCGAAAGGCGTCGAATGCCAGTGGCGCATCAAGTAACGAATGAGGCCCGCATCATTTTGCACGGATTTTGTCCCCTTACCGTAGCTGACCCGCGCAGCTTGGCAGATGGCGGCATCATCCCCCATATAGTCGATAACCCGCACAAACCCATGATCCAAAACGGGCTTTGCGCGGTAAAGGTGATCTTCCATACCTGGAGCCACAGCCCGCAGGGTCAGCTGAGGATTTGATCGCAGCTGATCAATTTCTTCTTGTTGTTCTGGTGTCAGCAGCATCACTATCCCCTTAATTAACCCCTTCTGGAGCGATTCCCTTAACACTATATATGGAGTAACCTGAAGGATGAACCTACTATATAAAGGCAAGTGCAAATGAAATATCTACATACAATGGTCCGGGTGGCCGATTTAGACGCCTCGATCGCTTTTTTTGCCCTCTTGGGTCTCGAAGAAACGCGCCGCTGGGACAATGAAGCTGGACGTTTTACCTTGGTTTTCATGGCGCCTCCTGGCCAACCCGAATGCCCTGTGGAACTGACCTACAACTGGGATGGTGATGAGGGCCTGCCGTCAGACAGCCGACATTTCGGCCATTTGGCCTATGAGGTGAAGGATATTTATGCCACATGCCAGCATCTGATGGACAATGGCATCACAATTAATCGCCCGCCGCGCGAAGGTCGCATGGCTTTTGTCCGCAGCCCAGACAATATCTCAATTGAGCTCTTGCAAGAGGGTGACAACCTGCCTGTGGCCGAACCCTGGGCGAGTATGGAAAATATCGGACATTGGTGAGCTGTCTTCTGCGCAAAGCCCTCGCCGCCCTGTCTTTTGCAATTTGGGTCACAGGTGCTGCAGGCGCTGATGCCGCCTGCCGCCAGGCCCTGGCTTTGGGCCTGGATGTGTCGGGATCTGTCGATGAGGGTGAATATCAACTGCAATTGCGGGGTCTGGCCGCAGCTTTAGTCAGTGATGATGTCCGCGCCAGTCTGGTGCGCCTGCCGGATGCACCCGTCCGGATTTTGGTTTTTGAATGGAGCGGTCAAGACTATCAGCGCGTTCTCATTGAGTGGACAGACATCACCAGCCCGTCACGCCTAGAGGCTGTCTCTCAACAGCTGCGATCCACCACGCGTCGCCCTGCCCCACCAACCACCGCTTTAGGTCAGGCGATCCAAGTCGGAGCTGGGTTTTTAAACCAACAGCCGGACTGCTGGAAACGCACTTTGGATATTTCCGGTGATGGAAAAAACAACACAGGTCCAGAACCCCATCACGTCAACAGCCCCGAAAAGATCGGAGATATCGTCATCAACGCATTGATCATTGGTGTCGATGCCAGCTCCCGGCTGTCGCATGCAGAGCTGTCCATTGCCGAATTAACCGCCTATTTTGCGCATCGCGTCCTGGCCGGGCCAGGCGCGTTTTCCGAAGTTGCCATGGGTTTTGAAGATTATGAGCGCGCCATGAGCCGAAAATTACTGCGTGAATTGGAATTTTTGAACATGAGCCAACTGGATCAATAAATAAATCGAATCTGCTTGCCCCAATACTGTTCCATGCGCCGCAGCGCCGCATTTATATCCTCGACACCAGCACCTTGCAAAACCCCTTCTGATTGCAACGCAGCGGCGTGGCCCTCAAACAGCTCATTCACAAGTCCACGAATATGGTGCCCCTTATCGGTCAGTCTCACGCGCACAGACCGCCGGTCCGCGCGGCAGCGTTCATGGTGCATATAGCCCATGCCCACCAATTTTTTTAAATTGTAACTTACATTTGAGCCCTGATAATATCCGCGGCTCTTCAGCTCACCTGCGGTGACCTCATTGTCGCCGATGTTGAAGACGAGCAAAGCTTGCACAGGGTTGATCTCGATAACCCCAACCCGCTCAAATTCATCTTTGATCACATCCAACAACAAACGATGGAGTCGCTCGACCAGGGCCAAACTCTCCAAATAATGGGTCATAAAACTCTTGCCGGTTTTGGAATCACCACTCATTGATCGCCTCTCACACTGCTTCGTTGCGCAGTGTCGAGGAAATTCGCGAATATTATCTAAACGAGATCAATTTAACTGCGCGGAACCTGCAAACCCGCGACGATTTGGGCGATCAGCGGGGCAAATTCTGGGGGAGCTGCCGCGGCGCCGGTCACCCAAGAGTAAAGATCGTGATCATTTTCTGCCAGCAACAAATCGTAATTTACCAGCTCTTCTTCAGTCATTTGATCCAAGGTTGCTTGCGCAAAATGGCTTAAAATAAGGTCCATTTCTTTGATTCCACGGCGCATTGAACGCATTTTCAGGCGTTTGATCTTATGATCATGCAGTTCAATCATTTCATGGCCAACCTTAATTGTTTTTCCAATTTGCTCAGCCGGTCGGCCGTGCGGGTCATATCGGTTTTTATTGCGCGCATTTCAATTAGAATTGTCTGAATATCGTCGGACAGAGGTGCCGAGTTCGGCTCTTCTGGCCCGATCCCTTCACCGCTCAGAAGCCAAGGCAAAGACACATTGAGCATTCCGGTCAACATTTGCAATTTGTTAGCCCGCGGCTCAGAACGATCCTCTTCCCAAGCCTGCAAAGTCGCCAATTTGATTCCGAGCCGGCGCGACAGCTGCGCCTGCGTCATGCCGGCCTTTTCCCGCGCGCCCAGAACACGGTCCCCAAAGGTGGCTGCATCGGGGCCGTACCAATCAAATGTTGCGTCAGAGTCATTTTCCATAATTTTTTTCTCTTTCCAATCACTTCGCCTTGCGGCGTCGTGCACATCTATCTAAGACTGCAAGAACACGCACTATGAGGTCGTCATGTCCATTTTATCCACCGCACTTGAGCGGGTGAAGCCCTCTCCCACCATCGCTATATCAACCAAAGCGGCAGAATTAAAGGCAGCGGGACGTGACGTGATCGCGCTCGCCGCGGGCGAGCCAGATTTTGACACCCCAGATCATATCAAGGCCGCCGCAGTCAAAGCGATTGCAGAAGGCAAAACCAAATACACCGCACCAGATGGAATGCCCGAGCTGAAACAGGCGATTTGCGCCAAGTTCCTGCGCGAAAATTCTCTGACCTATAGCCCGGCGCAGGTGATAGTTGGAAACGGCGGAAAGCAAACGCTCTATAATGCGTTTATGGCGACTTTGGATGCAGGCGATGAAGTGGTGATTCCCGCGCCCTATTGGGTCTCCTATCCCGACATGGTGCTTTTGGCCGGTGGCACCCCGGTGATTGCGCCAACGTCCGCTCAGACCAATTACAAACTCACCCCCGAGCAGCTCGAAGCTGCGCTCACCCCTAAAACCAAATGGTTCATTTTCAATTCCCCCTCCAACCCGACCGGAGCGGGATATAGCTGGGACGAGCTGAAGGCACTGACCGATGTTCTTCTGCGCCATCCCCATGTCTGGGTGATGACCGATGATATGTATGAGCATCTGGCCTATGATGATTTCAAATTTTGCACACCTGCCGAGGTGGAGCCGGCGCTCTATCCGCGCACGCTGACCTGTAACGGTGTCTCAAAAGCCTATGCGATGACCGGATGGCGGATTGGCTATGCCGCCGGCCCCGCACCGCTGATCGCCGCTATGCGCAAGATTCAATCGCAATCCACATCCAACCCCTGCACCATCAGCCAATGGGCGGCCGTCGAAGCCTTGAACGGCTCACAGGCATTTTTAACCGATAACAACGCCTCTTTCAGCCGGCGGCGTAATTTGGTTGTCAAAATACTCAATGAGACCCGGGGAATTACCTGTCCCACACCGGAAGGTGCGTTTTATGTCTACCCGTCGATCGCCGCACTGATTGGAAAGCAGACGCCGAGCGGCGCTGTGATTACAGATGATGAGGCCTTCGCCACCGAACTTCTCGAACACACCGGCGTCGCGGTGGTCTTTGGCGCCGCCTTCGGCCTATCGCCAAATTTCCGCGTGAGCTACGCCACCTCAGACACCGAGCTCTTAGAAGCCTGTAGTAGAATCAAAGAATTTTGTGAAAGTTTGATCTAAAATCGCGGTGATCGACGACCCGATCCCGAAGCGCAGACCCATGCACGATCTGCGAACACTCTTGTGCGGCAAAACGCCAAGCGGATCGTGATCAAACCCTAGGCCACACGCCCCGCCAGGCGGCAAAACCGCCACCAAAGCAAGAGGGCGGCAGATCCAAGCCCGACCACCAGCCCCATCCATATCCCCGCTTCCTGGAACCCAAGCCAAAACCCTAAAACATAGCTGATCGGCAGACCGATCAACCAATAGGATATCGCGGCAATCCACATGGGCACTTTGGTGTCTTGCAACCCGCGCAGCAAGCTCAAGGCCACGACCTGTGCGGCATCGACAAATTGAAACAATGCCGCGAGCATCAGTAAAATCGTACCGATGCGTAGGATGTCAGTGGCCAAAGGATCCTGGGGATCCAAAAACGCTCGGATCAAAACCTGCGGGCTCATCAGGAACAGGAATATAGCCACAATGGCCACAACGCTCGACAAGCCCATCGTCACCCAGGCTGTACGCCGAACCGATGGCCAATCGTTCCGAGCAAAGGCCTTGCCCGCGCGCACCGTGCCGGCCTGCGACAATCCCATGTGTACCATGAAGCTCAACGCCGCCAGCTGTAATACAATGCCATGGGCCGCCAGTTCCAAATGTCCAAGCCAACCCATCATGAAGGCGGATGCCGCAAACAAGCCACTTTCTGCCAGGGCTGTGGCTGAAATAGGCACCGCAAGCCGGGTGACCGCGAGGGCCGCGCTGCCGTCAAATCTCCAGAAACGGGCGAACATCTGTTGTTCAGGGAACCTGCGCTGGATGTAGATCACAAAACCTAGCAGGGCCAGTATTTGGGATATGACCGAAGCAATCGCCGCACCTTGCAGCCCCAATTCTGGCAGCCCCCAATTGCCAAATATCAAGCCATAGTTGATCAGCGCATTGGCCGCCAAAACAAACACAGAGACCCACAGCACGATCCCTGCATGTTCCAGAGCCGAAAGATAGCTGCGCAGCACCAATCCCCATAATGCAGGCCATAGGCCAAAACCTGCGATGCGCAGATACGCCTGCGCGCCCTGCGCCACTGTCGGATCTTGCCCCATCGCCTCAAGCAGAGGGCCGGCATACCACATGGGCAAAAACAACAGCGCCGCCGCCAAGGTCGACACCCAAAGCCCCATGCGCGTGGCCCGCCTGGCCGATTGCGAATCGTCCTCTGCCATGGATTTGGCAACCATCGGCAAAATTGCAAAGGCAAAACCCGAGGTTGCGATAAAGGCGATAAACAGAACCTGAGCCCCTAAAGTCACCTGTGCCAAGGCCAGCACAGAATACCAGCCCAGCATCAACGTATCGGTCGTATGCACAGCAAATTGCGCCACTTGGCTGCCTACCAAAGGCAGTCCCAAGATCAGCAAGGATCTCGCTTCCAATGTGATCGCAGAAGCTTTTCTCATATCCTTCTCTTTAGCAGAAGCCGGCGGCCTGACCAGTGGTGAAATCGGCAAGGAATATGGATCGCCCCGCGCGCCAGGTCTTTTCTTGCCCCGCAACTTCTGCCATGAATACCGTCAATCAAAGAAAGAGCAGCCCAATGGCAAGTGACCTATTATCTTCGGCAGCACCTACGGATTATGATGCCTCCTCTATTGAGGTGTTGGAGGGTCTCGAGCCGGTGCGCAAGCGGCCCGGCATGTATATCGGCGGCACAGATGAGCGGGCCTTGCACCACCTGGTGGCTGAGGTTCTGGACAACTCCATGGATGAGGCGGTGGCCGGCCATGCAAATCGCATCGAAGTCGAACTCCATGCAGATTATTCCGTAACCATCCGCGATAATGGGCGCGGCATTCCTGTTGACCCGCATCCGAGGTTTCCCGACAAATCCGCTCTTGAGGTGATCCTGTGCACCTTGCATGCCGGTGGTAAATTCTCTGGCAAAGCCTATCAAACCTCCGGCGGCCTGCATGGGGTCGGCGCCTCGGTTGTCAATGCACTCTCCGATTCCATGGTTGTCGAAGTCGCCCGCAATCGCGAGCTTTACGAGCAGCGCTTCGCCCGCGGCATCCCGCTGGGTCCAATTACCAAGATCGGCGCGGCCCCAAACCGCCGCGGCACCTCGGTCACATTTCATGCCGATGAACAAATCTTTGGCAAACACCGTTTCAAACCTGCGCGCCTCTTTGCCTCTATTCGCTCCAAGGCCTATTTATTTTCCGGTGTCGAAATTCGCTGGAAAACCGAGATTGATGATGGCGAAACACCGCGCGAGGCAACCTTCCATTTCCCCGGTGGGCTGTCGGATTATCTCGTGGAGACCCTGGGCAATGCCAGCACCTATGCCGCGGCTCCTTTCGCCGGCACCGTAGATTTCCAAGAACGCTTCAATGTCCCCGGCAAAATCGAATGGGCGGTCAATTGGACACCCTCACGAGATGGCTTCATCCAATCATATTGTAACACCGTGCCCACACCCGAAGGCGGCACCCATGAAAGTGGGTTCTGGGCCGCAATCTTAAAGGGCATCAAAGCCTATGGTGAACTGGTCAACAACCGCAAAGCCACCAATATCACCCGTGATGACCTAACAACAGGCGGTTGCGCCCTGGTCTCTTGTTTCATCAGCGAGCCCGAATTTGTTGGTCAAACCAAAGACCGTTTGGCCACTGTCGAAGCCCAGCGCTTGGTCGAAAACTCTGTCCGTGATCGGTTTGACAATTGGCTCGCTGCCGATACGAAATCGGCCGGAGCCATTCTTGATTTCCTAGTGCTGCGCGCAGAAGAGCGCTTGCGCCGCCGGCAGGAAAAAGAAACCCAGCGCAAATCTGCCACCAAGAAATTGCGCCTGCCGGGCAAACTCACAGATTGCACCTCAAAAAACCGCGAGGGCA
The DNA here is from genome assembly GCA_022425445.1 of Planktomarina sp. Classification (GTDB taxonomy): domain Bacteria; phylum Pseudomonadota; class Alphaproteobacteria; order Rhodobacterales; family Rhodobacteraceae; genus Planktomarina. Next base: position 28,903 of record JAKMFM010000168.1, on the reverse strand, counting down.
CGGAATTATTCATCGTTGAGGGCGACAGCGCCGGCGGATCAGGCAAGGGCGCGCGCAATCGCGTCAACCAAGCACTTCTGCCGCTCAAGGGAAAAATCCTCAACGTCCTGGGCGCCGCCTCGAATAAACTCGGCTCTAATGCTGAGATCAGTGACCTTTGCGAAGCGCTTGGCGTCGGGATTGGTACAAAATTCAATATTGATGATCTGCGCTATGAGAAGGTCATCATCATGACCGATGCCGATGTCGATGGTGCCCATATCGCCAGTCTTCTCATGACATTCTTTTTCTCACAAATGCGGCCTTTGATTGATGCCGGTCATCTTTATCTCGCCTGCCCCCCCTTGTTCCGCCTGACACAGGGAGCCAAGCGGGTGTATTGCCTGGATGAGGCAGAGAAAGACCTTTGGCTTGCCAAAGGACTGGGCGGCAAGGGCAAGATTGACGTCAGTCGCTTTAAAGGTCTGGGCGAAATGGATGCAAAGGATCTCAAAGAGACCACAATGGATCCGACGACCCGCAAATTAATCCGCGTTACCGTTGACGAAGATACACCGGGCGAGACCGGCGATCTCATTGAACGGTTGATGGGCAAAAAGCCAGAAAAACGGTTTGAGTATATCCAAGCCAACGCCAAATTCGTTGAAGAGCTCGATCTATAGATCCAAGCAAAAGGACCGCTGCCTATGCCAATCTATGCGATTACAATGCTTGCCGCGGGGATTGGGATACCTGTCCTGGCCGCGATGAACGCAGCCCTCGGCCGATCTCTTGGTGCGCCCATGCTCGCCGGGGTGGTGTTGATCGCCGTTGGCTTGCTCACCGCCAGTCTGGTGGCCATCACCCAAGGGCCCAGCGCTTTGGTCAAACTCACAACCGCGCCAAAACATCTATTCTTTGCGGGGGTCTTACTGGCATTTTATGTGCTGTCCATAACGGCGATTGCACCCAAGTTTGGCGTTGGGAATGCTATTTTCTTTGTGCTCATTGGCCAATTGATTTCAGCGGCAGCAATTGATCATTTCGGACTATTTGGCGCGCAACAAATTCCACTCAGCTGGACCCGTCTCAGCGGATTAATTTTGATGGCCGCGGGAGTTTTGCTGACGCAAAAAGCCTAGGCAAAACCCGCTAGAGCGGGCCCCGCGCCAGCTGCGCGACCAAATCCCAGAGCGCATCAGGCACATCAATCTCCGCCATAGGGCTGCGGGCACTGCCTGGCAGCCTTGCGCCCTCCTGTAGAGCCACCGCATCTGCAAGCCGCGCCAAGCGATCCGCAAACCCGTCATGGTGCGTATTTGGATCCAGAATGAAATAAAACTGCCCCAACCCATGCGGCGGACCGTCCGGTAATTTCAACCCCCCCACATCCAAGGAGTTGACCGAACCTGTCATGCCAGCGGCCAAGAGCTCAGCCAATATGCCAAAACCCCAGCCTTTATATCCACCAGCCGAAACCAAAGCACCGCCCAAGGCGGCCTCTGGATTCGTCGTCGCGACACCGTGCGTATCTACGGCCCAGCCCAACGGGATTTCCTCTCCAGCAGCCTTAGCCATGGTGATCTTGCCCAGCGCCACAGCAGAGGTGGAAAAGTCAAAATGCACCGCGAGACCGCCAGTGCCATCTGGAACCGACATGGCAATGGGATTGGTGCCAATCACCTTTTGATTGCCACCCGGAGGCGCCACGACCGGGCTGGCGTTGGTAAAGCCAATTGCCATCAACCCTTCTGCGGCCAGTTGCGCCGTGAAATACCCCAAAGAGGTGCAGGTATGTGCATGAGCCACCGCGAGCGAAGCTGTGCCATTCTCCCGCGCCGCCGCCACTGCCATGGGCAAAGCGGCCTCAAAAGCCGGCTGCGCAAAGCCGTAGCCCGCGTGCGATAAGATCGAGCCGGGCCGCGAAGCCGTCACCTTTGGATCCACCGAACCGCTTACCCGGCCCGTGGCCAATTGGCGGCAATAGCTCTCAAGATAGTAGAGCCCACAAATCACATTGCCATGGGCCTCCGCATCGGCGACGGCCCGCGCCACTGAGGCGGCAATCCAGTCTTTCGCGCCAAAAGCTTCAAGCGCCGCTTTACTGGCAGTTTCAATTTCCAAGACAGAGCAGCGCGGCATAGCGTTTCCAATTCAAACAGGTCTAAAGGTCATTCCATGGATGAAAAAATCAGGCTTTTGCAGGTTAAGCAACACAATATTCAGACAATCTGCCCCTTGCTCAATCGCACCTGCCGATCCATCCGAGCAGCCAACTCCATATTATGGGTGGCAATCAACGCCGCCATGCCGGTGCTGCGCACAAGCCCCATCAGCACATCAAAAACGTGATCCGACGTTTCAGGATCAAGGTTCCCGGTCGGCTCGTCGGCCAATAAAATTTTTGGTTCATTGGCCAGCGCGCGGCAAAAGGCAACCCTTTGCTGCTCCCCCCCAGACAGCGCGCTCGGTCGGTGATCCGCACGCTCTGCCAAACCAGTTTGGTCCAAAAGCTCCAGCGCCCGCTTGCGGGCAGGACCTGCCGCCTTGCCCGCCGCCTGCTGCGGCAGCATGATGTTTTCAGCCGCTGTGAACTCCGGCAGCAGATGGTGAAACTGATACACGAAACCAATTTCCATCCGCCGTAAATCCGTGCGCAGCCGATCATTGGCGCCTGTCATATCGCGCCCAGCAATCTGCAATTGGCCACTGTCCGCAGTGTCCAGCAAGCCGGCAATATGCAGCAGTGTCGACTTCCCCGAACCCGAAGGCGCCACCAGCGAAGTGACCTGCCCCGGCAGAAGCGTCAAATCACAGGTCTGCAGCACCCTGACCTCATTGGCCAGGCCCGGATTGTAGGATTTAGAAATGCCCGTAAGCGTCAACACCGGCTCACTCATTGCGCAAGGCCTCCACCGGGTTCATCCGTGCCGCCCGCCTTGCGGGAAAAATGGTGATAAAGAAGGACAAAAACAGTGAAATACCCACCGCTTTGAGCACATCCACAGCGCGCAGCTCTGAGGGCAAATGGTAGATGCCCCGGATCGACGGATCCCAGACTTGCCCACCAGACAGGTAATTCACCAGACTAAAAATTGCGTCAATGTTGAGTACAAAAATCACGCCAAAAATCACGCCTAGAAGCGTGCCGACCGAACCAATCCCAGCGCCACAGAGGAAGAAAACCCGCAACACCGTGCCTTCGCTCAGGCCAATGGTTCGCAAAATACCGATATCGCGGCCCTTGTTTTTCACCAGCATGATGAGGCCCGAGATGATGTTCATGGTGGACAGCAAGATCAGCACAATCATGATGACCAACATCACATTGTCTTCAATCGCCAGCGCCCGCAGAAATCCACCAGCGTAATCCCGCCAGGTTTCCACCACAGCCGACCCGCCCACCGCATCGCGCAGCTGGCGCGCCATAATTTCCGCTTGCTCTGGCGTGTCTAAAAAAACTTCAATTTGATCTGCAAAGCCTTCTTTGTTGAAAAAACTTTGCGCCTCCTCAAACGGCATGTAGAGACGGGTCTGGTCAATATTATAATGCCCAGCGGTGAAGATATAAGTGACCGTATAAGATTTGACTCGCGGGCTTGTGCCAAATGCGGTCCGCACACCATTGGGCGAGATCAATTTGATCCGATCCCCAATCGACAGGCGCAGTGACTTGGCCACACCAGAGCCAATCGCCACCCCTTGAGCAAAATCGTCAATACGTCCTTGGCTGCGCTCAGAGAGCGCCACATTGGGGATGGTTTTTAAATTCTCGAGCGTAATGCCAAAAACCATGACCCCATGGTTTTGATCGTTTGCCGTGCCCATCACCTGCCCGCGTATCAGTGGCGCCGCACGCGTGACACCTGGAACCGCCTGCACCCGGTCTGCTAATGCCTCGAACTTCTCAATGCGATAATCAAAATTGCCACTTGGGCCATCGAACCGCTGTTCATACACCGTCACATGGGCATTGGCGCCCAAAATTGCATCGACAAATTCCGTGCGAAAGCCGCTGCGTACGGCCAGCACGATAATCAAAGCGGCCACAGCCAAGGCGATGCCGATCAAGCTGATCCAGGTCATCGCGCTGACGCCACCTTCAGAGCGTTTGGCGCGAAGATAGCGCCAAGCAATCAGGAATTCGAAAGCGGCAAAGGGCGCAGCGCGCGTCATCGGCGCCTCACGGTGTCTGGCCTTTGAGCCTTCATCTATACCTCTTGCCTCATCGGCTTTGCCGCTTTCTGCGCCTGTTGCGCTTGGGATCAAGTATATTGCGCGATAACTTTGGCAATTGCGGCCTCTGGGGTCAATTCTTCACTCTCCCCAGTTTTACGGCAGGTCAGTTCCACCACACCATTTTTCAAACCCCTGGGGCCAACGGTTAAGCGCCAAGGCAAACCGATCAGATCCATCGTGGCAAATTTACCACCGGCGCGCTCCTTGCGATCATCGTAAAGCGGCTCAAGCCCCGCTTTGGTTAAGTGACTGTATAGATCCTCACAAGCCGCGTCTGCCGCCACATCGCCTTGCTTGAGATTGACAATCCCGCAATGAAACGGGGTGACACCTTCAGGCCAAATGATGCCCTTATCGTCATGGCTGGCCTCGATAATGGCCCCAACAAGCCGGCTGACGCCAATACCATGGCTGCCCATATGCACAGGCACCTGTTTGCCATCGGCGTCTTGAACCGTTGCACCCATAGCGTCCGAGTATTTTGTACCAAAATAAAAGATCTGCCCCACTTCAATCCCGCGCGCCACTTTGCGGCGCTCTTGCGGCACTTCGGCGAAAAGTGCCTCATCGTGGGTCTCATCGGTTCGGGCATATTTGGTCGTAAATTCTTCCATGATCGACTGACATTGCGCTTTATCATCATAATTGATGTCACGATCCCCAAAGGTCAGATCCGTCACTGCGCTGTCATAAAACACTTCGCTCTCACCAGTCTCGGCCAAAACCAAAAACTCATGCGTATCATCGCCACCGATCGGACCGCTGTCCGCACGCATGGGAATGGCTTGCAGGCCCATGCGCTCATAGGTGCGCAGATAGCTGACCAAATGGCGATTATAGGCGTGCAACGCATCTTCTTTGGTCAGGTCAAAATTGTAACCGTCTTTCATATAGAATTCGCGGCCACGCATGACACCAAACCGTGGACGCCGTTCATCGCGGAACTTCCATTGAATTTGATACATGGTTAGAGGCATATCCTTGTAAGACGTGACATGACCGCGAAAAATATCTGTGATCAGCTCTTCTGCCGTGGGCGTAAAAAGCATATCGCGCCCGTGACGGTCTTTGATGCGCAGCATCTCCTCGCCATAATCGTCGTAGCGTCCTGATTCTCGCCAAAGATCTGCCGATTGAATGGTTGGCATTAACATCGCCCAATGACCGGCTTTCGCCTGCTCTTCATGCACAATGGTTTCAATATTTTTGAGCACCTTCAAACCGAGCGGCAACCAGGAATATATGCCCGCGGCAGTTTGCTTGATCATTCCAGCACGCAGCATCAAACGATGCGACACGATCTGCGCCTCAGCGGGGTTTTCTTTAAGGACGGGTAAAAAGTAGCGACTTAGGCGCATCGAACACTCCAATTGATTTCACAGATCAGTTTAATGCTCCCCCGTGAGTGTCACAAGCGAAAGCGGTCGAAACTGCGTCATCGGTCACTATATTTCCATTCCCCCTCTTGCAAGCTGGGGTACAATACGCAAATTGAATAGCAAAAGGAGTTTGACCATGGCCTTACCGGTGTCTTTACAACTACGCTATTGGGGCGTTGCTGCCGTCGTTTTGGGCCTGGTGCTTTGGCTTTTGGACGTCACGTTGCTGCCCTTCATTTTGGGTGGGGCCATAGCCTACCTGCTCGACCCGATTGCCGATCAGATGGAGCGTTGGGGGATGTCGCGCCTACTCGCCACAAGCGTTATTACCCTAGGGGCTATTTTTGTTTTTGTCTTAGCTGTGCTGCTGATCGTGCCTTTGCTCGTGCAGCAAGCAATTTCGTTGTTTAACACAGCGCCTCAGATCGCCGCTGACCTCTGGACATTTCTGACCACCCGCTTCCCGGATCTTCTCGATGACAACAGCACAATTCGGCAATCTCTAACTGGGCTCGGCGAGACCATTCAGGCGCGCGGTGGCGCTTTGGTCAATGGTCTGGCCGCCTCACTCAATTCTATCGTCAATATTGTGGTGTTGATCGTGGTTGTTCCCGTTGTGGCCTTCTATTTATTGCTCGATTGGGATAATTTGGTGGCACAAATTGATGAATTGATCCCGCGCGACCACCTCGAAAATGTGCGCAATCTGGGCCACGAGATAGACGCCACCCTCGCCTCTTTCATCCGCGGACAAGGAACGGTCTGCTTTATTCAAGGGCTTTACTACGGGCTTGCGTTAATGCTCGCCGGGCTAAACTATGGCATTGTCGTCGGATTTGTGGCGGGTTTGATCTCCTTTATTCCCTATGTTGGCGCCTTGGTGGGCGGTGGACTGGCGCTGGGTTTGGCGCTGTTCCAATTCTGGGGTGATTGGATGTCAATTGGGGTGATTGGCATTATTTTCATGCTCGGGCAGATTTTGGAAGGTAACGTGTTGACGCCGAAACTTGTCGGCAATTCCGTAGGGTTGCATCCGGTCTGGCTGATTTTCGCCCTTTCCGTTTTCGGCAGCCTATTTGGTTTCGTCGGCATGTTGGTCGCCGTGCCAGTGGCCGCTATGATCGGCGTGGTCGCGCGGTTTTTGATCCAACAGTATAAAGCAGGGCTATTGTACCGTGGATTGAGCCACTCGGAACCCAAAGATGAGTGAGCAACTAAGCTTCAGACTTCCAATTAAAGTGGCTCGAGAACGCGATGCGTTTTTCGTCTCTGAAGCCAATCAACAGGCGGTGGCGCAGCTGGAGAACACCGCCATTTGGCCACAAGGCAAGTTGATCCTTTTGGGCCCCAAAGCCTGCGGCAAAACGCATCTTTTAGAGATTTGGGCCACCGAGCAGAACGCCCAAAAAATTGACCCTTTGCGGGAATTTGTGCCGCCAGAGACCGGGGCGCGGGTTGTGGTAGACAACTTAGAGCAGGTGGCAGGCATTTTGCCAGCTGAAACCCGTCTGTTTCATCTGCATAATCAGCTCCAATCCAGCGGCGGGCTGTTGCTTATGGCCTCCAGTATCGCCATGCGACAAGCCGGGTTCCAGCTGGCGGATCTGCTCAGTCGGCTGGAAGGCACGAATTGCGCCAAAATAGATCGCCCGGATGACGCCTTACTGCATGCCGTCTTGCTTAAATCCTTTATGGATCGCCAGCTCTCCCCGACGCCCGCTGTCTTGGCTTATATCTTGAAACACATGGACCGCAGTTTCGATGCAGCCAGTGATATTGTCGCTGAATTGGACCGTCAGAACATGTCCACCAAGCGCCCAATCACCCGCGCTATGGCCGCAACGGTGATGGCCAAGGGCGCGCCCCCTTACAATTTGCGCTCAAGAGGTATAAATTAACGCGTTGGATATAGGATAACCCATGACGCACCCCGCCGACTTTCTACACAGTGATTTCCCTACCGCGCAAAGTTGCGGGCTGGATATCACCGGCCCAGAGCGGTTTTTGAACCGCGAGCTGTCATGGCTGGCGTTTAATTGGCGGGTTATTGAAGAGGTGGATAACCTCAATGTGCCTTTGCTCGAGCGCCTGCGCTTTTTGTCAATTTCCGCTACCAATTTGGACGAATTTTACTCTGTGCGTGTCGCCGGTCTACGCGAATTGGCGCGCGCGGGCAGCATCACGCCGGGCATTGATGGGCGCAGTATCCCCGAGCAATTGGAGCTCATCGACAGCGAGGCGCGTGACCTGATGCGTAAACAACAATCGGTTCTTACGAACCTGCGCACAGAAATGGCGGCGCAGGATATTCGTATTTTGACCGCTGCAGAGGCGAAAGAAGATCACGCCTATCTTTTGCAATACTTCCTATCCAATGTCTTCCCCGTAGTCTCGCCGCTGGCGATTGATCCGGCCCATCCTTTTCCGTTCATCCCTAATGCTGGCTTTGCCCTTGCGCTTCAGCTCGAGCGCAAGACAGACAAGCGCAGCCTGCGGGCCTTGGTGCCCATACCGCAACAAATTAACCGCTTTGTCGTGCTGCCCGGCCAAGGTTATCGATATCTTCCACTCGAAGAGTTGATCCTGATGCATTTGGAACAGCTGTTTCCGGGCTATGAGCTCAAAGGCCATTGCAGTTTCTCCGTCCTGCGAGATAGCGATTTGGAAGTCGAAGACGAGGCCGAAGATTTGGTGCGCGAATTTGAAGTTGCGCTCAAACGCAGGCGGCGTGGCGAAGTCATTCGCCTGAAAATCAGCAAAAATGCTCCCAAAGCCTTGCGCAATGACATAATGGTCGAGTTTTCCGTCACCAATACCGAGGTGATAGAAGTAGATGGCATGTTGGGCCTGCCGGATCTGAAAGAATTGGTCATAGAAGATCGACCCAACCTCCTCTGGCCGAATTTCACACCGCGCGTGCCTGAGCGAGTCACCGATCATGACGGCGATATGTTTGCCGCAATTCGCAACAAAGATATGCTGCTGCAACACCCCTATGAGACATTTGATATGGTCGTGCGCTTGTTGCAACAAGCCGCGCGAGACCCCAACGTTTTGGCTATCAAGCAAACACTTTACCGCACCTCAAAACGTTCGCCCATTGTTGAGGCTTTGTGCGAAGCGGCCGAAGATGGCAAATCTGTGACCGCATTGGTCGAGCTGAAAGCCCGCTTTGATGAGGCGGCCAATATTCGGCAATCCCGCCGTTTAGAGCGCGCCGGAGCCCATGTAGTCTATGGCTTTATGAACCTTAAGACCCATGCGAAAATCAGCACCATCGTGCGGCGAGAGGGCGATCGCTTGGTCACATATACCCATTACGGCACCGGAAATTATCATCCAATTACCGCACGTATTTATACAGATGTAAGCCTGTTCACCTGCGACGCGGCTTTGGGGCGAGATGCCACAAAAATGTTCAACTATCTGTCAGGATACGCTCAGCCCGAAACACTTGAAAATATCTCCATTTCGCCGCTGACTTTGAAAACCACACTTCTGAAAGGCATCGCCGCTGAGGCCGAACATGCCAAGGCTGGCAAGCCTGCGGCCATTTGGGTAAAGTTAAACTCCCTGATTGATGCAGATGTGATTGATGCACTCTATGCTGCTGGACAGGCTGGGGTGAAAATCAGCCTTGTCATTCGTGGGATTTGTGGCTTGCGACCTGGGGTGAGTGGGCTTTCTGAAAATATTCGCGTGAAATCAGTGATTGGGCGGTTCTTGGAGCATTCCCGCATCGTTTGTTTTGCCAATGGTCATGACCTGAACAGCCCCAAGGCGCGCGTTTACATCTCATCTGCCGATTGGATGGACCGCAATTTACACCGCCGGGTCGAAACATTGGTTGAAATTCACAATGAAACCGTCAAGGCGCAGATTGTTAGTCAGATCATGGCGGCCAATCTGGCCGATGTCGCCCAGTCTTGGGTGATGCAGCCTAATGGTCGCTATGAAAGAGCCACTTGGCCCGAGGGCAGCTTCGCCTTTAATTGCCACCGGTTTTTCATGGAGAACCCTTCGCTCTCGGGACGCGGCAGTGCAGGAGCCCAAGATGTGCCCCAGCTCACCCATGCCGATGATTCCTAACTGCTCTTTGAAGTCTCGGTCGAATCGCCTAGGCTGAATTTGCAGACAATTGCGCAAACCCGCGGGAGCCCAGATGGACGACTTGGTAAAATCCTCTGAAAAATGGGAACCGTTTGAGCGGCCTTTGTTTGATAATCCCAAGACCCGCGATCTGTCACGCGTCGGGGTGGTTGATATCGGCTCAAACTCAGTACGCTTGGTTGTGTTTGACGGCGCCGCACGCTCCCCAGCCTATTTTTTCAATGAAAAAGTTATGTGCGCACTTGGTGCAGGCTTGGCCGAAACTGGCAAACTCAATCCTGATGGGCGTTTGCGCGCCCTCTCCGCTTTGCGACGGTTTTGCACCATTGCCAAAGGCATCGGCCTACCCACGCTCACCGCTGTCGCCACAGCCGCCGTGCGTGAGGCCAGTGATGGTGCTGAGTTCATCGCGCAGGTCCAAAGCGAAACGGGGCTAAAAATCCACGTTATCGATGGCCCGGAAGAAGCCCGACTGGCGGCGCAAGGCGTCTTACTTGGCTGGCCAGGATCTTACGGCCTCGTCTGCGATATCGGCGGTGGTTCAATGGAATTGGCAGAGATTGCCAATGGGCAAGTGGGCCAAAGCGTAACCTCTCCTCTGGGACCATTGAAGCTGATCAATGTTCAAGGCGGCAAAAAGGGACGTAAAGCTGTGATCGCCAAAACATTGGATCACTTGCGCGCGCAAATGGGACCGCAATCTGATAGGCTCTTTTTGGTTGGGGGATCTTGGCGAGCCTTCGCGCGCATTGATATGCATCGGCGCGGATACCCGCTGCACGTAATGCACGAATATCAAATGACCCCCCGTGATGTGAAAGCCACTGTGCGCTATATCCACACTTGTGATCTCGAAACACTGCGTCAGACCATCAGCATATCACAGAGTCGATTGGCACTTGTGCCAATCGCCGCAGAGATACTCAAAGGCCTGCTCAAACGGTTTACGCCGCATGACATCGCTATATCAAGCTATGGGATTAGGGAAGGGCTTCTTTATGAACAAATGCCGCAAGCGATGCGCGACCGCGACCCTTTGATTGAGAGCTGCCATTTCGCCGAGCGTAAAGATGCACGGCTGCCGGGCTTCGGAATGCGATTGCACAAATTCATCTCACCACTCTTTTCCAAGCTCCCTGATCGTCGCGCTCGGCTGGTGCGGGCCGCTTGTTTGCTCCATGATGTGAGCTGGCGCGCCCATCCTGATTTCCGTGCAGAGGTTTGCTTTGAATATGCCACCCGTGCCAATTTGGGCGGGCTGAGCCATGAAGAGCGGATCTTTCTGGGCTTGGCATTGCTGCATCGCTATCGAAACAGCCGCGAAGGTACCCGCTTTGAAGAGCTTTTAACTCTGCTGGACAAAGCTGGCCAAAAACAGGCGGAAATCTTAGGCAAGGCCATGCGCCTCGGCGCGATGCTCTGGGCCGATCCAGACGATGAAACCGCCCAGCTCGACTGGTCTGCAAAGACAAAAACATTGTCGCTCACGCTCACAGCAGAGGCCTCGCCTCTGTTTGGCGAAGTGGCCGAAGCCCGGCTCCGATCTTTGGCCTCCTCGCTGAATGCAAAGCTACGCACCGATATGCGATTGACTTAAAATGCCACTTGCGAAGAGCTTTGGGCGCATATCTTTAGCCCAAGTTTTTGCCTTGCCTAGGCCTGAACCTTTGCCAGCTCTTCCCAGGCATTATTGATCGCCACCAAACGTGCTTCAGCCAATTTTATGGCTTCGCGCGGAACCCCGCGAGCAACCAGCTGGTCGGGATGATTCTTTTTCACCAATGCCCGCCATGCCAAACGTATGTCTTCAAAGCTCGCTTCAGGCGAGACGCCCAAAACATCGAACGGGTCTGCAGCCGCCCCCTTGACGTAACGGGCCTTGATGACGCGAAAGCACCGAGCGGACAGACCAAAAATATCGGCAACGCGGCTCAAGAATGCATCCTCTTGCGCATGATATGATCCATCTGCTGTTGCAATGTGAAACAGACCCTCGAGCAAGTCTTCCAGGATATCCATTCTTGTGCCGAACATAGACTTGATTTGCCGAGCATAGGTTTCAAACCCAGCCACATCCTGGCGCGCGAGGTTGAAAACTTTGGCCGCACTGTTCTCTTCTGCGGTGGGAATATAAAAAACCTCCCGAAACGCCAAGACCTCCGCACGGGTTACACTGCCATCGGCTTTGGCCATCTTTGCGCTCAACGCGATGACAGCAATTGTAAACCCGACGGATTTTTCCGGCGGGCTGCGGAGCTTCTCAAAAACTGCTGAAAGCCCTTCACCCTTTGCAAGGGCGGCAAGTGCAGCGGTGATACGGGTCCAAATAGACATGAGTGCTATCTTAGGCTCTCCGCGCAGGAGACGAAAGGGCAAAGCCCTTATTTGAGCGTCACGACACCCTGATCCGTTTGAATCTCAGCGGAAATTTGCGCAGGTCCGGTTGAAAAGCAAATCCGTTCATCGCGGATAAGGTCTGACAACAGTGCCTGCATTTGAGGAGCTTGCGGGTGTTGAACGTGCAAAGAGATCAGGCGGCAGCCGCTATCGGGCAAATTCTGGCAAGGATGCGCTGGCGGTTGCCACTCAATCAACGCCGGCCCATAGCCACCAAATGGCAAGTCTCCCGTCTCTGAGACGGAAATATCCCATGTGTAGGCCCCACGCTCGAGCCGCACGCGCGTTCCAAACTCTGGGCGAAGCCGCGCGAGACTTTCTTCAATATTGTCGGTCGCCAAAATCCAACTGGCAATGCGCGGCGGGCCAGAAAACCGGTCCAAACCAAACCAACGCGGATAAGGCAAAGGGGGTGCCTCCGGATCAATCGCAATGGATTCCAAATAGCAGGCCTCGCCCATGCCCCAAAGATGGTTATGCGTTGAAAAATGAGCGTGCTTACCAGCGGCAAGCGGAGCAACCTGCAAGCAATTTTGAATATGTTCTGTTGCCGCTTGCCGGGTTTCGCCCGCCACGGCGATGTGATCCAACCTTAACATGCCATCCCCCTCTGACGCTTCAGAGACGCGCCTTTCGGATCAAATCCAAAACATTCTGTGCCGCATCCGGGATGTTTGTGCCTGGACCAAAGATCGCTGCAACGCCGGAGGCTTTGAGGTAGTCATAGTCTTGCTGAGGAATAACACCACCGCAGACCACGATAATTTCCTGCGCATCTGCGGCCTTCAATGCCTCGACCAGTTTCGGCGCTAAGGTCTTGTGGCCCGCAGCTTGGCTGGAAATACCGACCACATGCACGTCATTGTCGACCGCGTCCTGCGCCGCCTCCTCTGGGGTTTGAAACAAAGGCCCAACGTCCACATCAAAGCCAATGTCGGCAAAGGCCGTGGCAATCACTTTGGCGCCACGGTCGTGACCATCTTGTCCCATTTTCACCACAAGCATCCGGGGCCTACGCCCCTCTTCTGCGGCGAACTCCTCGACAGATTTCTGAATTTTCTCAAAACTTTCATCGCCCTCATAGGCGGATCCATATACGCCAGCCAATGTCTTCACCTCCGCGCGATGTCGGCCAAAGGTGCCCTCCATCGCCAATGAAATTTCCCCCACCGTCGCCCGATAGCGCGCCGCTTCAACGGCCGCTTCTAATAGATTGCCCCCTTCAACGCAGCGCCGTCCAAGCTCGAGAAGAGCCGCATCACAGGCCGCTCGATCTCGGTTGGCGCGAATGGATTGCAGTTTCGCGACCTGTGCGTCACGCACCTGATTGTTATCGATGTCGCGCACTTCGATGTCCGGTTGTTTGTCAGAAGTATATTTATTGACCCCAACAATCACCTCTTGGCCGCGGTCAATCATTGCCTGGCGCCGCGCCGCAGTTTCTTCAATTTTGAGCTTGGGCAGGCCGCTTGCAACGGCTTTGGTCATGCCGCCCATTTCCTCAACCTCTTCGATCAGCGCCCAGGCCTCATCAATAAGATCCGCAGTGAGTTTTTCCACATAGTAAGACCCAGCCAGCGGATCAACTACATTGGTCACCCCCGTCTCCTCTTGCAAAATGAGCTGAGTGTTGCGGGCAATGCGCGCCGAGGTTTCAGTGGGCAGGGCAATGGCCTCATCAAAACTATTGGTATGGAGCGATTGCGTGCCACCCAAGACCGCGGACATCGCTTCAAAAGCAGTGCGCACGATGTTGTTATAGGGATCCTGCTCTTGCAGACTCACACCAGAGGTTTGGCAATGGGTCCGCAGCATACTGGATTTGGCATTTTTCGGTTCAAATTCCGCCATGACCCGATGCCATAGCACCCTGGCGGCGCGCAATTTCGCCGCTTCCATGAAGAAATTCATACCGATGGCAAAGAAAAACGACAGCCGCCCGGCAAAGGCATCCACATCCATCCCCCGCGCTATGGCCGCGCGCACATATTCGCGCCCATCTGCAATGGTATATGCCAACTCCTGCACCAAATTCGCTCCAGCCTCTTGCATGTGGTAACCGCTGATCGAAATCGAGTTGAACTTCGGCATATCACGGGCGGTAAATTCGATAATATCGGCCACAATTCGCATGGAGGCCTCGGGTGGGTAAATATAGGTGTTGCGCACCATGAACTCTTTCAGAATGTCGTTTTGGATGGTGCCTGAGAGAGCCGCGCGGCTGACGCCTTGCTCTTCACCCGCCACAATGAAGGACGCCAAAACCGGGATCACGGCGCCATTCATAGTCATGGAGACGGAAATCTTATCCAATGGAATGCCATCAAAGAGGATTTTCATATCCTCTACACTGTCAATCGCCACCCCAGCTTTGCCCACATCGCCGACAACGCGTGGATGATCGCTGTCATAGCCGCGATGCGTGGCCAAATCGAAGGCCACCGAAACCCCCTGCTGCCCGGCCGCGAGCCCTTGGCGATAAAAGGCATTGGACTCCTCAGCGGTGGAAAATCCGGCATATTGCCGAATGGTCCACGGCCGGCCCGCATACATGGTGGCTTTGACACCCCGCATGTAGGGTTCTTGTCCCGGCACGTTGCCCATATGCGGCAAGTCTTTCACGTCCTCAGCCGTATAAAGCGGCTGAACCTTGATGCCCTCAAGCGTATCCCAAGTCAAAGATTCCAATGGCTTACCGCGCAGCTCCTTGCCAGCAACTTCGCTCCAAGATGTCTTATCTGTCATTATCCGCGCTCCTTGTCCCATGGGTCGATCGTCCCCGGTATTTTTCGTTCAACCCCTTCGCTTGCAATTGCAAAGGCCCTATATTGAGCTTTGAAGGAGATATTATGTTGAAAACAGTGTTCCACTTTTGGCTCGGGCTTCTGGCCATCGCCCCCCCAGTCTTTGCCGGGGAAGCCTTAAACATTTGGCGCTCCGATCCGGCCCATATTTTTGACGCCTCCGAGGTCGAGCTTTCAGATGTCATCTGGGTGGCGCGGCCCTGGGTTGTGTTCGCCGATAGCCCGCTGGACCCCACCTTCACCCAGCAAATGGCACTTTTGCAGGCCGAAATAGCTGTGTTGCAGGATCGCGACGTCATGATCGTGGTCGACACCGACCCAAAAGCCCAATCCACCCTGCGCAAGACCTTGCACCCCAAAGGCTTCAATTGGGTTTTGATTGGCAAGGATGGCAAAATCAAACTGCGCAAACCCTTTGCCTGGGACATGCGTGAATTGAGCCGGGTGATCGACAAAATGCCCATCCGGCAACGCGAGATGCGCAAGCCCTGAGGGCCGCCGCACAGGTGCGAGAGACCCAAAGGCCCCACCACCTGCGGGCTTGAGGGGTTCAAGCTCACTCAAACTCCATAATGATCGCATCCACCGCCAGGCTGTCCCCCGGCGCCGCATGAATCTTGCTGACAACAGCTTTTTTCTCAGCCCGCAAAATATTTTCCATTTTCATCGCCTCAACGGTGCAGAGCGTTTGCCCCTCTTGTACCTCGTCACCCACAGCCACATCGACTTTCACGATCAAGCCAGGCATCGGGCAAAGTAAAAGTTTCGAAGTATCCGGCGCAACTTTCGGGATCATCAATTTGGCCAGCTCTGCCTGACGTGGGCTGCGCACGGTCACGCGCATATTGGCGCCGCGGAACCGGATGCGGAACCCGCTTGTGCATTTCTCAACCTTTAATGCGATATCAACACCATCCACATTCATCAAAGCCAGCGGCTTGCCTGGCCTCCAATCACTGGCCACCCGGTGGCTGCCGCTTTCAAAATGCACGGTGGATCCATTGGGATCGGCTGCAATGGTCACGGGAAATTCGTGGCCCTGAATACCCACAACCCAATCATCCCGCACTCGGCGCTCGTGATTATCCATGCGCCCAGAGACTTTCGTGCGGCGAATTTCACCCAAGCGATACATTGCTGCCGCGCAGGCGCCGACAATTTTGAGCGTCTCTTGTGGCAATTCAACCCCATGAAACCCCTCTGGATACTCTTCTTCGATAAAGGCAGTAGTGATATTTCCAGCACAAAACCTCGGGTGATCCATCACGGCAGACAGGAAGGGAATATTGTGACCAATGCCCTCAACCTCAAAGGCGTCCAGCGCATTGCGCATCTGCGCGATGGCCGCCGGACGATCGGGCGCCCAGGTGCAGAGCTTGGCAATCATTGGATCATAGAACATGGAAATTTCACCACCTTCATAGACACCCGTATCATTGCGGACCGCCGCCGTTGCACTGCGGGTTTCAGCAGGCGGACGATACCGCGTCAACCGCCCAATTGACGGCAAAAATCCCCGATACGGGTCTTCCGCATAGAGGCGGCTCTCCAGGGCCCAACCATTGATTTTCACACCATCTTGGGTAATGGAAAGCGCCTCACCATTGGCCACACGGATCATCTGTTCCACCAAATCTACGCCGGTGATCAACTCGGTCACAGGGTGCTCAACCTGCAAGCGGGTATTCATCTCAAGGAAATAAAAGTTTTGCGCGCTGTCGACTATGAACTCAACAGTGCCGGCGCTGGTATAGCCGACAGCTTGGGCCAGTGCACAAGATTGCGCGCCCATCGCTTTGCGCACTTCAGGTGTGAGAAAGGGACTCGGCGCCTCCTCAATCACTTTTTGGTTGCGTCGCTGGATGGAACATTCGCGTTCATTGAGATAGATGCAATTGCCATGGCCATCCGCCAGAACTTGAATTTCAATGTGCCGGGGTTGGGTGACGAATTTTTCGATGAAAATCCGGTCATCTCCAAAGCTGCTGGCCGCTTCATTCTTGGAAGATTGGAAACCCTCGCGCGCCTCCGCATCATTCCATGCGATGCGCATGCCCTTGCCACCGCCACCGGCGCTGGCTTTGAGCATCACCGGATATCCGACCTCTTGGGCGATCTTCACCGCCTCATCGGCGTCAGCGATCAAACCCATATAGCCCGGGACTGTGCTTACCCCAGCTTCCTTCGCCAATTTTTTAGAGGTGATTTTGTCTCCCATGCTTTCAATCGCAGAGGCGGGGGGGCCAATAAAAGCCACGCCTTCAGCCTCCAATGCCTCAGCAAACAGTCGATTTTCGGACAAAAACCCGTAGCCGGGATGCACCGCTTGCGCCCCAGTTTGCCGGATCGCCTCCATGACTTTTTCAATCACAATGTAAGACTGATTCGCGGGTGAAGGACCGATATGCACCGCCTCATCCGCCATTTGCACATGCAGCGCCTGAGCATCGGCATCGGAATATATCGCCACAGTTTTGATCCCCATCGCCTTGGCTGTTTTGATCACACGGCAAGCGATTTCGCCCCGGTTGGCAATTAATATCTTTTCAAACATTGAGGAATCCTTCTCGGCGCGCGCGGCTCACAACAAAAGAGCTGCGCGTAAAAAAGAACCGGCGCTGGCCAAGGCCAGAACCGGTTAAGGAAAGAAAGGGTCGATGTGTATTTAAAACCAATGCAAAGGTTTTTGAAACTCCAACACCCAGATTATGACGCGCGCAGCTGTGCAGGCCAAGGGCAGTCCCGGCCCCTCCCAAACACTGGGCACAAAGCCGCGCAAAACACCCTATGCGACCCGGCAGATTCACGCCGACCACCCGTCGACAAAAATTTGTGGAAAGCTCGCTTGCGCTTTTTTCAGATCCACCCGCAGCAAAGCCACATAAGATTCAGGATCAAAGTCATCCTGCGCGGGAACGACTTCGCGCTCAAACAGCCAGGACAAACGGCCCCCATCGAGATTGCCCCGCTCAAAGGGCTCCTCTCCAAAATACTCAATCAAAGCCCGCAAAAATGCCTCATCGGCGCGCCGATCTGGCGGGCGACGATCGGCATAGCGCTCACGCCTGATGATTTTTGTTGCGCCATTCTTGCTCGCGCGCCGAATGGTAAATTGCGCATCCGTACCGGGAAGACGGCCGGGAAACCCTCGGTGTTTTTCCATTATTGGCTCTCTTCGACCTTAAAGTGGAATATTGTCATGTTTTTTCCACGGATTTTTCAGGGATTTTCCCCGCAAACTGGCAAATGCTCGGCACACCCGGCGACGGGTAGATGCAGGCATGATCACCTCGTCGATGAAACCTTTTTCCGCGGCAACGAAAGGATTGGCGAAGCGTTCTTCATAGTCTTTCGTGTGCTGCGCAATCTTTTCCGCATCACCCAGATCTGCGCGATGAATGATCTCTGTGGCCCCTTTGGCGCCCATGACGGCGATCTCCGCTGTGGGCCAAGCGTAGTTGAAATCACCGCGCAGATGTTTGGAAGCCATCACATCATAGGCGCCGCCATAGGCTTTACGCGTGATGACCGTCACCTTTGGCACCGTGGCCTCACCATAGGCAAACAGTAGTTTCGCCCCATGCTTAATCACGCCGCCATATTCCTGCCCTGTTCCGGGCAAAAAGCCCGGCACGTCCACGAGGGTTAGGATTGGGATTTCAAATGCATCACAAAACCGTACAAAACGCGCAGCCTTGCGGCTGGCGTCAATGTCCAAACAACCGGCCAAAACCGTCGGCTGATTGGCAACGACCCCGACGGTCGAGCCTTCCATGCGGATAAAGCCCGTGAGGATATTTTTGGCAAATTCCTCTTGGATCTCATAAAAATCACCTTCATCGGCAATTTTAAGGATCAGCTCTTTCATATCATAAGGCTGGTTTGGATTGGCCGGAATCAAAGTGTCCAAACTGTTATCCACGCGAAGCGGATCGTCAAAGAATGGCCGCACCGGTGGTTTCTCGCGATTGTTGAGCGGCAAAAAATCCACCAGACGCCGGACTTCGGTCAGCGCCTCAACATCATTTTCAAAGGCCCCATCCGCCACAGAAGATTTCTTCGTATGGGTGACAGCTCCACCCAGCTCTTCAGCGGTCACCACCTCATTGGTCACCGTTTTGACCACATCGGGACCGGTCACAAACATATAACTGCTGTCTTTGACCATGAAAATGAAATCAGTCATCGCCGGCGAATAGACTGCGCCACCGGCACAGGGGCCCATGATAACGCTGATTTGTGGCACCACGCCAGAGGCCATGACATTGCGTTGAAACACCTCAGCGTAACCGGCCAAAGAGGCGACGCCCTCTTGAATCCGCGCGCCACCAGAATCGTTCAGTCCGATCACCGGCGCCCCATTTTGCATCGCCATATCCATGATCTTACAAATCTTCTCTGCGTGGGTTTCTGACAATGAGCCCCCAAAAACGGTAAAATCTTGACTATATACATAGACCATCCGCCCATTAACCGTGCCCCACCCCGTGACCACCCCATCACCGGGGTAGGTTTGCTCTTGCATGCCGAAATCCACACAGCGGTGGGCTTTGAACATATCAAATTCTTCAAAGCTCCCCTCATCTAGTAGCAAATCAATCCGTTCGCGCGCAGTGAGTTTTCCCTTCGCATGCTGCGCATCAATCCGGCGCTGACCGCCGCCCATCCGCGCAACATCACGTCGGCTTTGTAATTCGTTCAAAATATTCGTCATGGCAGATCCTCTTTGTGGGACCATAGCCCGCTGCGCCAACAAAGCGAAGTCGAATTTGGAATATTTGCAAATATTTTGCGGCAATAAACTGCATAATTGAATAATTGCAAATAGTCTGGACAAGCCCCACAAGCGACGATAGCGATTTAAAATGAGTAGTCATTCGCGCTCCAAGTTCTTGGACAATTCAACACCACCCAGCATCTTCACACTGATTTGCCTCTCAGCGGTCGGAGCCTTGGGCCTCAGCATCTTTCTGCCGTCGCTGCCCTCAATGGCACAGACTTTTGATATCAGCTACGCCAGCGCCGCACTCGCCGTAAGTCTGTATTTGGCGATGAATGCGGTATTCCAGCTTTTTGTCGGACCGCTATCAGATCGGTACGGGCGCCGGCCTGTGGTCATGGTCGCCTTAGCCATTTTTTGCTGCGCCTCGTTGGGATGCACTATCTCCTCTTCCTTCGAATTTTTTCTGGTCTGCCGCTTGCTGCAAGCGGTTGTTGTCACCGGCCTGGTTCTGTCCCGCGCAGCGATCCGCGACACCTGCAGCCAAGACCAAGCTGCTTCTGTGCTGGGATACGTCACAATGGGCATGGCCATCTTACCGCTCATTGGACCTGCACTGGGCGGTGGCTTGGAGGCGCAATTTGGCTGGGTTGCAAGTTTTTGGCTTCTGCTCGGCGTTGGGGTTTTTGTTTTCGCCCTGACCTATTTCGACATGGGTGAAACCAACTTGCACCAAACCAGCTCCATGGCCGAACAGTTTCGTGCCTATCCTGAACTGCTCAAATCTCGGCGCTTTTGGGGCTATTGCCTAACCGCCAGCTTCAGTGCGGGCGCATATTTCGCATATCTGGGCGGCGGTGCCTATGTTGGCCGGGAAATATTTGGCCTATCACCAGCCGCTTTGGGAGTTTACCTCGGGGCGCCCTCATTGGGCTATATTGTCGGCAACGGCATCTCAGGACGTTTCTCAAGCGCGCTGGGAGTGAATCGCATGGTGCTGATCGGCACTGTTTTGACCTGCCTCGGATTGATCTTGAGCATCGGTTTATTTCTGTTTACCAACGCGCAGCCGATTTCCTTTTTTGGCTGTGTCTGCTTCATGGGCCTCGGCAATGGCATGGTTTTGCCCAATGCCACAGCCGGCATGATGTCAGTGAGGCCACATTTGGCTGGCTCCGCGTCAGGCATCGGCGGCACGATCAACACCGGTGGCGGCGCATTGATCGCAATAGGCACCGGAGCCATATTGGTGCCCGGGACCGGAGCTTTGTCTTTGCTGATGATCATGCTGGCTAGTACCAGCCTGTCGATTTTGACAATCATCTACGTGATCAAACGCACCAGTGCTCTTGAAACCGCAAACCCGCAAAGTTGAGTTTGCAAAGTTGCTGTGCTAACAGCCCCTATGGCCAAACAAAAACTCTATGCCGGCACAAAGCTGCGAGAATTACGGCGCAAAGTTGATCTTACCCAGCGGGAATTTTCCGAGCGGCTCGAGGTCTCGCTGCCCTATCTCAATCAAATGGAAAACAACAACCGCCCAGTATCTGCGGCGGTGATTTTGGCTTTGGCCGATGTCTTTGGGTTCGACGTTACAGAACTGGTCTCCGGGGACAACGCTCGGCTGGTCAGCGATATGCGCGAAGCAGCCTCTGATCCGATCTTTGGCGCTGATACGCCGCATCTGGCCGATATCCGTATGGCCGCCAACAACGCCCCGGGATTGGCACGCGCTTTTTTGCAGCTCCATCGGGCCTATCGTGAAACCCATGAGCGGCTCGCCTCTCTGGATGAAGCCCTCGGCCGCGCCGACAGCCGCCTACAATCCAGCCCGTGGGAAGAGGTGCGCGATTTTTTCCACTATTGTGACAACTATATTGATGCTGTAGACCGCGCGGCCGAACGCTTCGCGGCCGACGCTAAGGGCAGCATCCAAGCCCATGCGATTTCCAGGCTCGAAGCCCATGGGGTGACACTGCTGCGCGGCGCGGGACCCGCGCTGCGCAGCTATGCGCCAGACAGTAAAATCTTAACTCTTTCGGCCCAGTTGCCCGAAGCGACCGCGACATTTCAACTGCTGATCCAACTGGCCCTGTTGACACAAAACGATCTGATGGATGCCACTTTGGACTTTGCCAAATTTCATTCACCCGCCGCCCGCGACATCGCGAAACTGGGCTTGGCCAATTACTATGCAGGCGCCAGCCTCATGCCCTATGGCACCTTTTTGAATGCCGCACAGGATTTGCGACATGATCTAGAGCAATTGGCTGGGAAGTTTGGCGCCAGCATCGAACAGGTCGCCCATCGCCTCTCCACCTTGCAACGCAGCGGGCAAAAGGGATTGCCCTTCTTTTTCGTCCGGGTCGATCAGGCCGGCACGATTACCAAGCGCCATTCAGCCACCTCTTTGCAATTCGCACGCTTTGGCGGTGCATGTCCGCTTTGGAATGTGCATCGCGCGTTTGAGACCCCAGGACAGTTTTTGCGGCAAATGGCCGAGACGCCCGACGGCAAACGCTATTTCTGCTTGGCGCGGGATGTGAGCAAATCCGGCGGGGCATGGGGCGCGCCCGTGCGGCGCTACGCGATCGGATTGGGATGCGAAATGCGGCACGCAGGTTCCTTGGTTTATGCCGACGGGCTCGACACAAGCGCCAATGCCCAGGTCGAACCCATTGGTATTTCCTGCCGCATCTGTGAGCGCCGCAATTGCCACCAACGCTCCGTGCCACCGCTGGAGCGCAATTTACAGGTGGATCCAGATCTGCGGGGCATCCTGCCCTATCAAGTAAGGTGAGGCGACGCCCTTCATGCGCCTATCCCTAATAGGGCGCCTCCAAGGGACTCAGGCGCACATAGACAGATTTAAGCTGTGAGTAATGATTGATCGCAGCCTTTGAATTCTCCCGGCCCACGCCAGAGAGCTTGACACCTCCAAAAGGCGCTTCAACCGGGGCGTCGTTATAGGTGTTGATATAGCAGGTTCCGGCCTCCAAAGCCTTCACCATCCGATGCGCCCGCGGCAGGTTTTGGGTAAAGACCCCAGCCGCCAGCCCGTAATCCGTATCATTGGCGCGCGCCAGAACCTCGGCGTCAGTGTCAAATTCAAGCACTGATAAAACCGGCCCAAAAATCTCTTCCCTTGCGATGGTCATGTCATCCGTCACATCCGTAAATACCGCAGGTGTCAGCCAAAACCCTGGACGCTCCAAGCGCGTGCCGCCACAGACAAGCCGCGCCCCTTCCGCCTTACCCTTAGCAATGAACCCCTCCACGATATCGCGCTGTCGCTCCGAAACCATGGGGCCAAAGTTCGTCTCCTCATCCATGGGATCGCCCACAACCGCTGTACCCAGGCGCTCTGCGAGACGCTTGAGAAAAGCCGGCTTGATGCCCTTTTGTACAAAGACGCGTGTGCCATTCGAGCAAATCTGCCCAGAGGAATAGAAATTGGCCAAGATAGCACCGCTCACTGCAGCTTCCAGCTCGGCATCATCAAATATGATCAGCGGCGATTTCCCACCCAGCTCCATGGTTACATGGCGCATACCCTCGGCTGCGGCGGCATAAACCTTGCGGCCTGTTGGCAGTGAGCCAGTCAGCGAAACCTTGTCCACCAAAGGGTCACTGACCAAAGCTGCACCCACATCACCCAATCCCTGCACCACATTATACAGGCCAGCGGGCAAACCCGCCTCATGCAAAATTTCCGCGACTTTCAACGCGCAAAGCGGGGTTGTTTCAGAGGGCTTAAAGACCATAGCATTACCGCAAGCTAAAGCTGGCGCAGCCTTCCAGGCGGCAATTTGCGTGGGGTAGTTCCAAGCCCCAATGCCAACGCAGATCCCGAGCGGTTCTCGTATCGTATAGATAAAATCCTCACCAAACTGCACATGCTCCCCAGTGAGGCTCCCGGCCAGGCCACCAAAATACTCCAAAGCATCCGCCGCAGAAGTGGCATCTGCAACCAAAGTTTCCTGCAAGGGTTTGCCGGTGTCATAGGTTTCCAATTCGGACAAAGAACGGTTGTGGGCGCGCATCATATCCGCCGCCCGCCGCAATATCCGTCCGCGCTCTGTACCGGTCATCGCCGCCCATATTGGCTGAGCTGCTTTGGCCGCAGCAAGAGCTGCCTGCAAAATCTGCGGTGTCGCACTATGCACCCGGCCAATCACTTCGCCCGTTGCGGGGTAGATAACATCGATCGGTGTGCCAGTTTTATCCTCTATATAAGCACCATTGATAAAGTGGCTAGCGGTGGGTTTTGGATCGATCATAGGGGAGTCTTTCTTTCTCGTTTTCGTTTCAGCTGCGCCTCCCGCAGGGTGAGATACAACACGGAACCGATGATAATCGTCCCACCCAATATAACCAAAGCATCTATATGTTCCCCAAAAAGGAAATACCCGGTAGCAACCGACCAAATCAACTGCAAAAAACCTACCGGTTGGGTAACCGTCAGCGGCGCAGATCGGAAGGCAAAGGTCATGGAATAATGCCCGGCAACCGCACAGGTGGCGACAGCAAAGAGCATGGCGACTTCGAAACCTGTCGGCGTGATCCAAACTGGAATGGTCAGCGGAATAAGTCCGATGGTCACTCCGATAGACAAAAGAGCCACCACCATATCCGTACTGGCCAAATCCGTCAGGCGCTTGGCAATGAGGTAGCTGACGCCAAAGCATAGGGTGGTGCCCAGCATGGCGATATGGCCCGATGTGATCTCACGAAAGCCGGGCCGTAAGATGATCAAGACGCCCAAAATCGCCACGACAATCGCCAATCCCCGGCGCAGCGCCAAACGCTCCCCAAGGATCACAACCGCGCCCAGCGTTACAAAAATTGGCGTCAAATATCCCATCGCAGAGACCTCTGCTACGGGAATGCGGGCCATGGCATAGAACCAAAGTGTCACGGCAAAAGTATGCAAAAACGCACGCCCTGCGCCGAGTTTGGTCACCTGCCAAGTGAGCCCCTCACGCCATAGGGCACGCAGCACTGGCAACAAAAACACCAAGCCTAGAACATAGCGAAGAAAGGCACTTTCGGCGGCGGGCAGGCGCGTTCCGACCAATTTTACGCCGACGTAGACGCCAATGAAACACAGGCCCGACAGCCCCATCCACAATGCGCCAACAATTGGCCTATCCGCAGCTTTCTCGCTCATAAGCAATGGCTTTCACGCCCTGCCAAAAGAGGCAAGAGGAATTTAGACGCCCTAGCCAACCAAGGAGGGCAGCCAAAGAACAATCCCAGGAAAAGCGACCAGCAGCGCAATCGTGACACCATCCGCAAGGAAGAAAGGGGTGACCCCCTTGAAGACATCCTGCACCGTCAAATCATCGCGTACGCCAGCAACCACAAAACAATTGAGCCCAATGGGCGGGGTGATGAGGCAAAACTCCGCCATTTTCACCACCAATATCCCAAACCAAATCGCACACATTGTGCCATTCATGCCAAAGGCACTATCGGCCGCAGTCACATATTCACCGCCATTGAGCGCCATCACAGCCGGGTAGACCACGGGCAAGGTCAAAAGCAACATGCCAATCGCATCCATGAACATTCCCAAGACCGCATAGGCCAAAAGGATGCAGATCAGGATAAGCAAAGGCGCCATGTCGAGACTGGTAATCCAATCAGAAAACACCCCCGGCAGATCTGCAAATCCCAAGAACCGCACATAAATCAACACGCCCCAAATGATTGAAAAGATCATCACCGTCAGCTTCGCCGTTTCAAGCAAAGCATCTTTCAACTGAGCCCAGCGCATGCCGCGATACAGCGCCATCAGAAACACGATGAAAGCACCAACTGCGCCACCTTCGGTGGGCGTACCCCAGGCATCGCCAAAAGGGTTGTAAACAAAGAAGATGATAATCACCACCACAGCGACAATCGGCAAAGCAGGTGGCAGGGCTGCAAAACGCTCGCGCCACGTGAAGCCCGTCACCGGCGGCCCAACGTTTTTAAAGATCACGGCAATACCGATGATGAGCCCGGCATAGACCATTGCCGAAAAGGCACCAGGAATGAAACCGGCCAACAGCAGCTTCCCAACATCCTGCTCAACGATGATCGCGTAGATCACCAATATCGCAGAGGGTGGAATGAGCGACGCCAAGGTGCCGCCAGCCGCTACAACGCCAGCGGCAAATTGCTTATTATAACCGATTTTCAGCATTTCTGGGATTGCGATCCGCGCAAATACCGCGGCCGTGGCCACAGATGCGCCAGAAACTGCCGCAAAGCCTGCGGTGGCAAAAACCGTGGAGACCGCCAGACCGCCAGGCACCCAAGCGATCCAACGTTTGGCGGCCTCAAAAAGCGCCGTTGTCAGCTTGGCATAATAGGCCAAATAGCCAATCAAGATGAAGGTCGGAATGAGGCTCAAGGCCTGCGCAGCAATTTTCGAATGCGGCACTTGACCAGAAATCTTTACGCTGATGGTCAGGGCTTTCATAAATTTTGCTGGATCATAGTCAAAGCCATTCCAGCGCAGCCATAACAAGCCGACGAAACCGGCAAGCCCCGCCGCAAAAGCCACGCGCATGCCGATGAAAACCAAGACCAGCATACCACCGGTAGTCCATAGACCTATTGCAATAGGATCCATCACTCTTGCTCCGCCAAATGGGCAGCTTCTGCCATGGCCTGTTCTTCAATTGTTAAAATCAAGGGCACGGCCACCGGACGCTCAAGTCCGAAGACCAATGCCCGGCCGTAGCCAATCATCTGCAACACGAGCCTCACCGCCAAAAGTGAGAAAGCGACAGGGACCAAAAGTTTGGCCGGCCACATTGGAATGCCGATATCGATAGAACTGTCTCGGCTCCAAAGAGGTTTGGCAAAATCAAAACTGCGGTCAAAATGCGCCCAGGATCCCCAGATCAGCGCCAAAATAACCACCAAAATCAACGCCACAGTCAGCAGCTCCAACGCCCAAAGGACCCGGCCGCGCATCTTGCCAATGATCATATCCATACGAATATGGCCGCCAAAACGTTGCACATAGGAGACTCCCATAAAGGCAATCACCGGCATGGCGGCCTCGATATAGTCAACATAACCATTCAAAGGCTGATTAAAAAATTTTCGGCCTGAAACAGAATAGGCCGCAAGAAACATTAACGAAAACACGGCCAGTCCGCTGATCAATGCAAAGACGCGCTCAACGGGCAGGAGCGCACGGTCCGCGCGGCTGAGCCAAGAATTGTCTTGCAGAACAGATGAGGATGAAGCCATAGGGTTGCCTTCAGGTTAAATTGACAGGGTGCAAAGCATCAAAAGCACCTGCCCCTTGCGCAAGGGGCAGGTGCGCATGGATTAGTTGCCGTTACGGCTGTTTTCCAAAGTCGTCATAACGAGGTCAAACAGTTCTTGACCAGGAATGCCCTGAGCTTCCATGTCGGCAATCCAAGCCGCACGGATTGGATCCGCAGCTTTCGCACGGAATGCTGACAATTCTGAGTCGCTGATTGTGACTTTTTCAACGCCTTTTTCGGCCAAAATTTCATCCCAACGCTGCAACAATTTGCCGTAGTTTTCTAGGTAATAGGCAATCGACTCGTCAACAGATTCATCCAACACAGCGCGGTGCGCATCAGACAAGCTGTCATAGGCATCGATGTTAACCACAACCGGGCAATTCACAGTGCCTGGGTTTAGGTTCTCCGTCCACCAATCAGCACGGTTGATTGTTCCGTAGGACAAATGCGCATGCTGAGCAAAGGCCACTGTATCCACAACACCTGATTCCATCGCTTGATAGGCTTCGGTTGCAGTCACGGAGGTGGGCACACTGCCAACTGCCGCGAAGGCCTTGCCCAGACCACCTGTGGCCCGCACCCGCATGCCTTCAAAATCAGCCAGGGTCGAACGCGGGTCGCCGGTGCCTACGATGTTATATTGCGGCATCGGTGAGGTCATGAGCAGACGCGCATTCCATTGCGCCATCTCTTCGGTCGCAGCGGGATGGGCATATACGGCATGGCTGACCGCCACTTCTTCTTTCAGGTTTGCAACGCCTAAGAACGGCAGCTCCAGAACAGTCACCACGCGGTTTTTATCCGGATGGTAGCCGGCACAAAATTGCGCCATTTCAAAAGCCCCAATAGAAATCCCGTCAAGGTTTTCACGGTTCTTTGACAATCCGCCGTAGCTGACATTCATCGTGAATTCGCCATTGGTTTTCGCAGAAACCAATTCGGCCAATTTCTCAACATGCTCGGTAAACGCCCGACGCTTGCCCCACACAGAAACATTCCACTCTGTCGCGATCGCTTCGCCAGCAAAGGCCACGGTCAATGCAGCAATAGCCGTCTTCATTCCTAGATTCTTCATATTATCCTCCCAGATAGTGAGCCGAACTTATTTTGGCTTCCTGCGGAGCTTAGCGCAATGGTGCCTCATTGGAAGAGGCGCCCGAGGTTTTTTCGCAAAATCCCATTTTATTTTGCAGTAAATCTCACAGTTCAGAGCGGCGCGGGCGCCGAATTGGCAAACAGGTTGCGCGTTCTGCCAAGCTGATCTGACATTTCCTGCGCACCAGCTGTCCGATGGTTTTCAGCCCTTCTGACTGAGCGATTAAACCGCACATTTCACGCCCCGCCAATCCGCCGATCTCGTCAGCGGGGAAATGGATCGTGGTCAAAGCCGGCTCCATTTCCTTACTGCCCTTGAAATCCCCTATCCCCGAAATGGATAAATCTTCTAGCACACGCAACCCGCGCTGAAATGCGGCATAAATTGCCCCCCTTCCAGCACCCAGATTATGTGCCTTTTTTCAATAGAGCTTCTGGAACTGGGGTCTCATGTTTGAAGCTTGGTGATGGAGGAGGTGATTGTACTGCTTAACCATACATTGATAGACGCTTGGGCTTGTTTTGAAGTAGCGGAATGGAGACTTTTTATTATTCAAGGACGCAATAAATTAAACCTGACAATCTCATACACGTTTAATTTTACCGTGCTGACAAGACAAATTATGACATTAGTAAACCAATACTAATTGTTGTTAGGATCGATAAAATCATTTTTTGAAAAATTTTTTCAGACAATCTTTCACGGATTGCCGCCCCAACTTTTACGCCGATGAATACGCACAAAACACCCAAGGTAGAAATCACAACATCCGACCCTTTGAACAGCCCCAAATATCCCAACCCAACCATCATGATCAGACTTGACATTGTAAACGAACAATTCGCGGCCTGAATAAACGCATTCCGGCCTAGGTGCAACGACATCAAAAATGGAACTACTGGCAT